>JBDTZT010000303.1:0-5612 GCA_040005005.1 Actinomycetota bacterium | reverse complement strand
TACTGCTAAATCGGCAATTGCGGTCATTTTGTCAGCGCCGAAGCCGGAAAGCGAAATAAATTTTATAAATTTTGTCGAAACCGTTTGACCAAAAATAATTTTCTGCGGTTCAAATGTCGAAAGAAGTTCGCCGCGTTTCAAATCTTTCCAATCGCGACCGTCGTCACTGACTTGAATTGCGTATTCCCGAATATCGCCTTCGTGTTCGCGGTGATTTTGGCGCGGCATTATGACCAGACCCGAAAACGAAACAGAATTTGGAAAACTGATGACCAATTCCTGATTTTGCCGGTCTTTTTTGGCATCTCCCGCAAGCCAGAAAGTGTTCGGATCGCCGTCAATCGCCAAGCTTGCGTCGCCGGCTGTCAAAATGCGTGCGCCGAGTTTTTTCATGATGCGCGTGTCAAACAAACCAGCGCGGAAATTTTCAGGTGTAACGGCCACTTGCGGATTGAATTGCTTGCTTGTCATATAATCAAGGATTGATTTTCTAAGCTGACGGGCAACTATTCGCGTCTCCAGATCGTTTTCCAAATCCGCGCTTGAAACGAGCAGTTTTCCGCGCCCGACTTTTGCTTCGAAAATCATTCCAAGTTTGTCATTGCGGTTCCAATCGTCAATCGGCTGGACAATCGGCTGCAAATTTTTCGGCAGCCGGTCGAGATTAATAACTCGCGCATTTTTAACGAGTTCCGTCCATTGCCAATCGAAAAATGAATCGGTCGGAAATCCGCTGAGAGCCGCGTGTTTTTTATCGATCGAAAGCCCGAGCATTCGGCCCCACGCCGGATTCATATAGCGCGTCCAAAAAACGGGAACCGTATCGAGCGGCGGCGAAGTCCAATCCAAATCGGCTTTCAGCGGCATATATAAAACCTTTGCGCCCGTTTTTAGTTTCGCTTCCGCCTCGTCCCAGGAATGCGTGATAAAAACGTCTTTCGGTTCGGTTTCGGCAACTTTTGGCGGATAAACCCAGAAATTCCAATCATTTTCAAAGGTCGTGTTTTTGATGCCGACAACCAATCTATATTCGCCCGGCGCATTTAATCTTGATAAATCAACCGTAACTTTTCCGAGCAGAATATTTTTTCCGAGCGGAATTGTCTTTGACGGAAATTCGCCGTTGGCAACCGGCTTGCCGCTCAAGTCAATAATTTTCCAATAAACAACCGCGTTTTCAATCGGTTTTTCGCCAAAATGCGCGACTTCAGTTTCAACTTCAAACGGTTCGTCCGTCTTGAAGGTTCTCTTATAAAGTCTTGCCAGCGGAACGGTTTCGTTATTAAAACGCCGAAATTCTTTCGCGTTGACGTAACCTTTTTCTTCCCAGAACGCGTCAAGCAATCCGACCAGCGCCGTGCCTTGTCCGAGATAGTCGTGCATATCGAGAAGCTGATAACCCGATATTTTCGGCGTTCGCAAATTCGCTTCGATTTCTTCTTTGTAGCATTCAAGTTGATATTTACCCGAAGCAAAAGCAAAATCTTTATTTCTTGCAAGCAGTCCTTTGCCGGCGAGCGAATCGCGGAAAATTTCGTAATTTCCGGCTCGCATATAACCCGTAAATTTTTTGATAATGTCAAAATCCGGGTAAGCAACCCATTGACCGAGTTCGTGCGAAAGAACCGGAATTTTGATGTCTTCAAGCGATGCGCCGTAATCTTTGCCAAACCAAGCCGAATTTCCGCGCAGCATTTTTTGCCCGATGCGCTGCATTACAAGAAAATCCGTGCCTTCCGCTAAATTCGGAACTTCTTTTTCGGTATGACCGGTGCCGTTGTCGTAAAGCCGGCGCGGATCGGCGACGCGATAATGTTCGATCCATTTATCAAACGCTTCTTTCCAACGTCCTTTCGGCTCGTTACTCGGACTGAGCAGCAGAAACGACGGATGATTTCCGTAAGCGTGAATCATCGCGTCGGTTTCCGCGTAAAGCATTTTCTCCATCGCTGTGCCGGGCGAAACTTCATTCCACATTCCGGGTTCGGGTTGGAGATAAATTCCAAGTTCGTCGGCGGCTTGAAAGGCGGCTTCGGGCGGACAAAATGAATGAAAACGAATGTGATTGATGCCCCAATTTTTGTTGATTTGCAAGATTTTGCGCCAATAAGCAAGATCGGTCGGCGGAAACCCCGTCAACGGGAAATCTCCGCCGTGATGCGTTCCGCGCAGGTAGATCGTGCGACCATTTAGTTGGAATTCGTTGCCGACTGCTTTGATCTCGGCAAAACCAAACGAAATTTCACGCCAATCGTCGGTATTTTCGCCTTTTAATTGAAGATTGATTCTCTGCAAAACGGGATGAAATTCGTTCCATTCTTTGCCGTTCGGAAAATCGAGTTTGATTTCTGCCTTTCCACTTGTTTCATTCCACGAAACGGGAAACTCTTGGCCGTTTGCCGTGATCGTTCCCACGCCGGATTTGTTTGTGTTGTTGCCGATTTTTATTTTTACAGTTGCCGATTTATTTTGAAGATCAGGATAAACTTGCGCGTCTTCGAGCCAAACGTCGCTCGTCGCACGAAGTTCGATTTTACCGATTATTCCGTTCCAGCTTCCAGCGAGCGAATCCGAAACGCTGTGCGCGTCAAGGCGATAATTCATCAGCATTCGATTATCAACGCGAATCGAGATTTTGTGTTTGCCCGCGCTCAAATTTCCCAGATCGTATTCGTGCGGCGCGACCAAACTCAAATTTGAACCGATTTTTTTGCCGTCAACCCAAACGACAGATTCCCAATGCGGACGTTCGAGAAATAAAACAATCCGTTTTCCTTGCCAGTTGGCGGGAATTTCGATTTCGCGGTTGTACCAAGCCGCGCCCAAATAATGTTTTGGCGGCTGCGAAAGAAAGGGAACTTTGACGTTTCCGGCTTTAGTATAATTTTTATAATCTTCGCGCAAAAACCAATTTCGGTCATAGAGCGACAAAACCCAGGGCGTGTTGGTGCTGATTTCATCGCCGTAGTTTTGCGATTGAAGTGCGCCGGGAAGCAAAATTTTATCCATTAAAGATTGGTCAAACCAATTATTGCGGACGCCTTCGTCAGTGCGGTCGAGCGCGAACTGCCAATTTCCCGCCAAACTGATTGTTTCAGCCGATATTGAAGACGACGGCAGAATGAAAAATAAAATGGCAAGTAGAAAAAATATTTTTTTGTCTGACCAAACCTTATTGCTCATTTTATTAAGTTTATTGTCTCGAGATGGAAAAAGTTTTACGTCCGAATTGTTACATAAGCCAATGAATAAAGACCGAAAATATGTTTTTCGGCCAAACCGTTTAACCGAAAATTAAAGTTGCGGCTTGTAATCTTTTCCAAAATATTATAGAAAAAGACTACAAGAATTTGTCCGCTAACTTTGGTAATCCATTTGTCAATTTTTAAAATTTGAAGTCCAATGATTGCTTTTAGGCAATATAACAGGTCATTTTATAAAAAGCTAGTTAAGCGGTTTTCTGTGAGAAAATGATCGGTTTTGGTAGTTGGAGCAAGTCAGCAGCGGTGGCGTGATAACCACTCTGCGTAAATTACCGGCGACGGGCGACGCAACGGTGAGACGGACGCCGCTGACTTATTTAAATTCGGGGGTTTATAAATTTATGAAGGTTGGAAGACGAGAATTTTTGAAAGGCTCGCTTGCACTGGGCGCAACGGCGTTGATTGCGCCGCAGGCGGTTTTTTCGCAAACAGTTGAATCAAGAATTGATATTTTAATCAACGAGCCCGTAGGCACGGTCAATCCGAATCTTTACAGCCATTTTGTCGAGCATCTCGGCGCGGTTGTTTATGACGGAATTTGGGTTGGCGAAAAGTCGCGAATTCCGAATTACAACGGTATTCGCAAAGATTTAGTGGACAGTTTGAAAAAAATCAAACCGGGTGTGATTCGTTATCCCGGCGGTTGTTTTGCCGACCAGTACGATTGGCGCGACGGGATCGGACCGCGCGATCAACGTCCGACACGCGTTAATTTTTGGGCTGACACGGGTTATAAAGCGAGCGACGCTTATAAAAAATTGGATTCCGTTTGGCACGGACGAATTTGTCAAGTTTTGCCAGCTCGTCGGCGCAAAACCTTATATGGCAGCAAATCTGCGGAGTCTCGGTGTCAAGGAATTTATGCTCTGGCTTGAATACTGCAACGCGCCCGCAAATTTGACGACGCTTTCAACTCAACGCGCCACAAATGCCAGCAAAGACCCGTATAATATCAGTTTTTGGGGCGTCGGCAATGAATCGTGGGGTTGCGGCGGCGATTTTCTGCCTGAAGAATACGCCGAAGAATTTCGCAAATTCACGGCGTGGCTGCCGACTTACGGAACAAAATTACAGCTGATCGGCTCAGGTCCGAACGGCGGCGACACGGGCTGGACACGCCGGTTTTTCACGAAATTGACCGAAAAAGGCGCGGGACAAATAAACAAACTGTACGGTTGGGCACTGCATTATTACTGCGGCACGACGGGCAAAGGAATTGCCAACGAATACACTGAAAACGAATGGTATGATTTGCTTCAGCGTTCGGACAGAATGGACTCTCTGGTGCGCGAACACTGGCAGGTAATGGGCGAAATTGACCGCGAACACAAGGTTAAACTGATCGTTGACGAATGGGGCGCGTGGCATCTGCAGGACGCTGACGTTCCGCCCGCGTATCTTTACGCTTACGCCGGAACTCTGCGCGACGCGCTTATTTCGGGCATCAATCTCGATACCTTTCAACGCCACGCCGATAAGGTCGCGATGGCCAATCCGGCGCAGCTCGTCAATACGATTCATTCGCTGTTTCATACTTACGAAGATAAATTCGTGCAAACGCCGAATTATCACGTTTTTGAAATGTATATGCCGCACGCGGGCGCAACTTCTATCCGCGCGGAATTTGTCTCGCCGCAGGTCGCTTACACGCGCAAAGACAACACGCAAAAAGATGTTCCGATGAATTTCTGGGGATTAAACGGTTCGGCTTCGATCAATGGCAAAACAGTGACGTTGACCGCCGTTAATCCTGACGTGAAAAATGCGCGTGAAACGGAAATCAATCTCGCGGGCGGGCGCTTTGTTTCGGCAAAGGCGCGGGTTTTGACGTCCGGCGACATTCACGCCCGCAACAGTTTTGAAAATCCGCGCGGACTTGAACCGAAAGACGAACGCGTGACGGTCGGTGCGGGCGGAAAATTGGTTTATAAATTTGCGGCGGCTTCGGTCACGCGGCTTCAAATGACGATTGCATAATTTTATGATGAAATTTATTACTTTTTGTCTGATCTCAATTTTGTTTTGCCAAACATTTTTGGCGCAGACCGACGCGACGACGCCTTTGCATTTGCTGAAGCCGAATTACACGATGCCTTACGGCATTCCGAAAACGGAAGACGTGACGGCGGTTTTGAATCGCGTTTTCGGTTATTTGGATTCGTCAACGCCGACCGGATTTATCAATGAAAAAACAGGCGAATCGCTGACGGATTTATCGAAAATTGACGAAAATACGATTTTGGCACGCGGCGATTTTCGCATCGTTTCCTACGAATGGGGCGTCACTTACGCCGGAATGTTATTGGCAAGCGAAGCGACCAACGACCCGAAATTTCGTGATTATACGGA
>JBDTZT010000302.1:0-5621 GCA_040005005.1 Actinomycetota bacterium | reverse complement strand
TTATGGCAGAAAGGACTTTTCAAGGCGATGGAAATCACCAAACGCGAATTTACCGCCGCCGCACTGGACGAAACACTGGTTGCCGAAATCGAAAAAACTTACACCGATAAATTGCGGCAAGCGCTCGATTCAACCGGCCGGGATAAATTAACGACTTACGCCGGACTTGACGCGCTGAAAAAAGAGGTCGTCGAAAGTTATCCGGAAGATGAACCCGCCAAACGCTCAATGGCCGGAAAAGTTTTTTCGCATCTGAAGGAAAAAATCTTCCGCGAAGATATGCTCGGCAATAAGCGGCGACCGGACGGACGCAAATTCAGCGAGATTCGCCCGATTTCGTGCGAAGTCGGCTGGCTTCCGCGAGTTCACGGTTCGGCTCTTTTCACACGCGGCGAAACGCAGGCAATTGTGACGTCAACTTTGGGAACCAAGGACGACGAGCAATTTATGGACGATTTAGAAAAAGGCGAAACGAAACGCAGATTTTTACTGCATTACAACTTTCCGCCTTATTCGGTCGGCGAAACCGGCCGCGTCGGCACTTCCTCGCGTCGCGAGATCGGACACGGAAATCTGGCGCGTCGCGCTCTCGAAGCAATTCTGCCGACGGAACAAGAATTTCCCTATACGATTCGCATCGTTTCCGATATTACCGAATCAAACGGTTCATCTTCGATGGCATCGGTTTGCGGCGGCTGTCTGAGCTTAATGGATGCCGGGGTACCGATTAAACGTCCGGTCGCGGGCGTCGCTATGGGTTTGGTGATGGAAGGCAATCGTTATGCGATTTTGTCGGACATTGCCGGCGCCGAAGATCATTACGGCGATATGGATTTTAAGGTTACCGGAACTGAAGAAGGCATTACCGCCTTGCAGATGGACATCAAAACCGGCGGTATCAACGCAATGATTTTGCAGGAAGCATTAGAACAAGCCCGCAAAGGTCGTTTACATATTTTGAGTATTATGGCGCAGGCCCTTGCCGAACCGCGCGAGGATATTTCACCGTTTGCGCCGCGCATTATCACAATGCAAATTAACCCGGACAAAATCCGCGAAGTGATCGGACCGGGCGGCAAGATGATTCGTTCGATTACGGAAGAAACCGGCGCGAAGATTGATATTTCCGACGACGGAACGATTAACATTGCGACCGCCGACGGCGCGGCAGCACAAGCCGCAGTTGACCGCATCAAGCAAATTACCGCTGAAGCCGAAATCGGTGAAACTTATCTCGGAACCGTGATGAGAATTGTTGACTTCGGCGCGTTTGTCGAAATCTTTCCCGGACTCGAAGGACTTCTGCACATCTCGGAAATTTCCGACAGAAGAATCCGCGACGTCCGCGACGAACTCAAAGAAGGTCAGCAGGTGATGGTCAAATGCATCGGCAAGGAAGGAAACAAAATAAAACTTTCGCGGAAAGCTGTTCTCCAACAGGAAAAAGCGCAAGCCAGCTAAAATTAAAAAGTAGAAAGTTAAAAGGCAAAAGTAGAAAGTTAGAGTACGGAAAATCTCCATATTCTCTCTTTCGACTTTTGCCTTTTTTTATCAAAAAAATCCAGCAAAATTACAAGAAGCTTGATTGAATTTTGGAAATGTCCTTTGATTACGACTTTTCTGTGATGAACAGCCGACATCAAAGAAAAGTTCGGGGGAAAATTTACGATGTTTTACACCGGAAACAGTGCATTTTATCTGAATTTTTGGTTTAGTTTATGCCTTACGTCCCCAGACAAATTATTTAAGCGGCAAGTTTAATAAAAGCCTTGCGAGAGCTGTGTCTTCTTACACGAATTAAAGACCGGCCAGGTAAAATAAGATGAGAAATTTTAAGTTCAGATTTTTTCTTGCGGCATTCAGCCTGATGTCTATTTTGACATTAACCTTTACGGCAAACGCCGCACCCGTGAAATTTAATCAGATCGTGCAGATTGTAAATGTCAAACCGGCCAACGCTAAAACAGGCGCGTTCACTCAATTGCGTTTGGCAAATGATTTGATACTGTTTGGCGACGGTGATGACGACGACAAAACTCCGCAGCAAGATGACCGGGTAATCACGGAAACGAAAACCGATGTCGTTGAGGACGAAGTTTGTCAATGCGACGATGTTGAAGTAGCGATTGTAAAACGTGGTTTTCCGAAGTGGGCGTTATTGGGCTTGGCAGCGATTCCGATTGCTTTTATCGCTATCCGTAACAAGAAAACCCCGACCCCGACGCCAACAACAACCCCAACAATACCCCTAACGACAACCCCGACCCCGACCCCAACGCCAACTCTAACACCAACGATGACCCCGACGCCGACGCCGCCGCCCGAACCGGTGCCGGAACCGATGACGATTTTGCTGTTCGGAACAGGACTCGCGGGAATGGCAATGGCGGCTCGCCGTAAGTTTGGTAAAAAAGACGGTGACAAGACTGAGGATTAAGGGTTTGAATTTAGTTTGACGAAAGCAGTTTTTGAAACAAAACCGCTTTCGTCAAAAGTTTTGAGGATAAAAAAATGCGAAAGATTAGATACAATTTTTTGTTTGTGATCGGGCTGATGCTCACTCTGGGAATAACTTCGGCGTTTGCCCTGGGCGGTGACGATAAAAACAAACGACCGAAAAATATGGGGATTTTGACGGTCAAAACCTCGCCCGTTTCGTATCCCGTCAAAGTTGACGGCGAATATAAAGGAATGAGCGGCATCGGCACCGGCGCGGAGATTTATCTCGAACCGGGAATCCACAAGCTCGAAATCGAATTTCCGAACGGCAAAATCTACACCAAAGACGTTGAAATTACTAAAGACCGCAAAAATTGCGTTTGTTTGAAGTATATCGAAGAAACGATTAAAAAACCTTGCCCATATGATGTTTCGGTCAGCGCACCCGATAAAGTTTTGGAAGGCGATTTGATTACCTTTGCGGCATTTAACAGCGTTACCGGCTCGACAACGCCGCTGACCTATCGCTGGAAAATTTCGCCCGATACCGTGCGGATTACGAGCGGACTCGGCACTTCGGCGATTACGGTTGACACGGCCGGAATGGGCGGGCAACGGATTACCGCCGACCTTGACGTCACTGATGATGTTTACGGCAAAACCTGTTTCCAGAAAAATTCCGTTCCGACCGACGTTGAAAAGAAACCGGTCATCTCGGCGACCGAGTGTGATATGTTCGAATCGCGGGCGTTTGATGACGATAAAGCTCGGTTCGACAACTGCGTTCTTCAGTTGCAGGGAAGTCCCGATGCACAGATTTACATCATTATCTATCAAGGCACTGATAAAATCAGTATGACGCGCAATACTTACGATAAACTCAGCAAACGAACGCTGGATTATCTGGTCAAAACCCGCGGCGTTGACCCGCGGCGAATTTCAATCGTCAAAGGCGGCGGCAATCGCCCGAAAACATCCTACGAAGTTTGGCTTGTTCCGCCGGCCGCACCACTGCCTGTGCCGCAATAAAGCAGAAAGGAAGAAAAAGAAAAAGAGAGAAGAGGAGATTCGCAAGAGTTTCCTCTTCTTTTTTAGTTTGTGCTTTGTTCTTTGTCCTTTGTCCGTTGTAAAATTCACATCTTGAACTTGAAACCTGAAAATTGGAACTTATTTTATGACAGCACCGAATATTGAAACGATTGTCAGTCTGGCTAAACGCCGGGGTTTTGTTTTTCCCGCGTCGGAAATTTACGGCGGACTGGGCAGCAGTTGGGATTACGGCTCGCTCGGAGTCGAATTGGCGAACAATATCAAACGCAGTTGGTGGCGCTGGCTCGTCCACGAACGCGACGACATCGAAGGTCTTGATTCTTCGATTATCCAAAACCGACAGGTTTGGAAATACAGCGGTCACGAAGCGACATTTTCAGATCCGCTGGTTGATTGCCGCGCCTGCAAAGGTCGTTTCCGGCTCGACAAATTACAGGACGTAAATTGTCCGAAAGATAACTCGCACCACGCCGGAAGCGGCAAAGAATGCGATTTGACCGAACCGCGTGAGTTTAATCTGATGTTTCGCACAACCGTCGGTGCCGTCTCAAGCGACGAAGACGAATCGGCGCTGGCCTATCTCAGACCCGAAACGGCGCAGGGGATTTTTATCAATTTCAAAAATGTGCTTGACACTTCGCGCCGCAAACTCCCCTTCGGCATCGCGCAGATCGGGAAAGCCTTCCGCAACGAAGTGACACCCGGAAATTTTATCTTCCGGACCCGCGAATTCGAGCAGATGGAAATGGAATATTTCTGCCGTCCCGAAGATGCCGCGCGGATTCATCAAGAATTTATTGACGGTTTTCAGGAGTGGTTTAACAGTTTGGGAATTTCGAGCGAAAATCTCAAACTTTATGAGCAGTCAGACGCCGAACTCGCGCATTATGCCGTGCGAACGGTTGATATTTTGTATCGCTTTTTCCCCGAACGCGATGACGAGGATAAACAATTCGACGAACTGATGGGCATCGCCAACCGCACGGATTTTGATCTCAAAACGCATTCAAAGAAACCCGAAGACCGCGAAGGGAAACGCCTCAACCCGGATTCGACCGACGATTTATCGTATTTTGACCCGCAGACAAATGAGCGTTTTTATCCATATGTGATCGAGCCGGCCGTCGGTGTCAACCGCACTCTGCTCGCAGTTTTGATGGACTCTTACACCGAAAAAACAAACGAAAAAGGCGAAGTCCGCGTAATTCTCAAATTGAAATCGGAACTTGCTCCAGTGAAAGTCGCCGTTCTGCCGCTGGCGAAAAACAAACCCGAAATCGTCGCCCTCGCAAAACAACTGAAAAAAGATTTGCTCCCCGCGATGCGCACCGTTTACGACGACACGGGCGGCATCGGCAAACTATACGCCCGCCAAGACGAAATCGGCACGCCGTTCTGCGTCACAGTTGACCACGAATCGCTCGAAGACAACGCCGTAACGGTCCGCGATAGAGATACTTGGGAACAAGAAAGAGTCAGTATTTCCGGGCTAAAGGATTATTTGTTGAAGCATTTATATAAATAAATTAGCTGGTTGTTCATTTGAACAGACAAGCTTTTTATTAAACCTGCACGGCAAAGTTCAAAAGAATGGCTTCGCCACCAAAGATGGCGAAGCCATTCTTTTGAACTTGCCCGTCAAACACAATTGAAATTCTCATAACAAAATCTCTCTAAAATTATTTCACCAATGTTTTTTATTGCAGTTAATTAACAATAATTTGATGATTAATTTCAACGGAATTTTAAGCAAAAGTGTAAAACCATCCTAATCTAGGTTAAACAAGATTTACTTGACTTAAACATTATTATTTGTTAGCCTTTAATGTGGTTAAATGTCTCACTTTTAAATAGGTGTCGGCGGTTTTTACAAAATAACTCATTTTCGCAAAGAAAATCCATGACAAATATTAACCGATAAAATATGAAAAACACACCATCACAAGCCGGTTTTTCGCTGATTGAGCTTATTTTAGTTATTACCGTTCTGACGATTTTGTCCGCTATTGCGGTGGTCTCGTTTTGGAATACCCGCAAATATTCGGCCGATGACCAGGCCAAAAAAATGATTGATGTTTTCGATGAGGCTCGCCAGAAAGCACTTAACCAACGTAAGACGTTTCGGGTTGAAA
>JBDTZT010000301.1:0-5635 GCA_040005005.1 Actinomycetota bacterium | reverse complement strand
TTTGATATTGATATGCGCGGGCGTGCCTTCGAGCAGCACGTTGACCGATTCTTTGATCAGATTCCACGCCCCGAAAATGATGATCAGACTTATCAGAACACTGCCTGCGGCATCGGCCCAGAGCCAGCCGAAAGAAACGATTAAAACGCCCGCCGCAATGGCCGTCACCGAGCCGAGCGCGTCGCCGATGACGTGAAGCCACGCCGAACGCATATTCAAATCGTGGGTGTGGTCGCCGTGCAGCAGCCACGCGCAGACGATATTGACGAGCAGTCCGCCGACCGCGATGACCGTCAGCGCGGTTCCCTTGATGGCGGGCGAAGTCTGCCAACGTTGATATGCTTCGTAGATCACGAACAGCGAAATCAAAACGAGCGCGATGCCGTTGACAAAGGCGGCGAGGATTTCCAAACGGTAATATCCGAAAGTTTTTTTTGCCGTCGCCGGACGCGCTGCAAACCAGATCGCCGCCAGCGTCAAAGTCAGCGCGGCAACGTCCGTCAACATATGTCCGGCATCGGCGAGCAGGGCGAGCGAATTTGTCAGCCAGCCGCCGATTGCCTCGGCAAACATATAGACCGCCGTGAAGAGCAGCGCGAGCTTTAATTTATGGATGCTGCCCGCGTCGCGCCGTTCGTGTGAATGCGAATGTGTATGATTTGCGCTGATAATTCTTTCCTTATAGTCGAGAGTCGAGAGATTAAACGGGATTCCGTAAATGTTTCATTAAACTCATCGTCATTCTTGCAACCTCGTCTAATAAATCCTAAATCTTTTTGAAAACACTTTGATTCAAATATTCCAAGTCGAGTGCAATATATAAATGCGACTGTGCTTCGGAAATTGAGTAGTCTGTAATTTAACTTTACTCAGATTCTTAACTTTGCCCCTTGGCGGCTTTGCGGGAAATGTTTTTCAATTAACTTCTCGACCTTCGACTCTTAAAATTGCTTGACGACTTTTCCGTTACTCAAATTTAAAACAAAACTGCTGCGATTACCTTTTTCGTCGCTGATTTCAACGGTCGTTTGCGCGGACGGCGAAGAAATTTGTACTAGAAACGAGCCGTCGCCGGTGGCAAAGGTCTGGTTTCCCTGAACCCGCACCGTCGCGCCCGGCTGAGTTTTACCGCTGATTCGATAAATTCTTCCGCCGAGCGATTCAATTTGCCAGCTGCTCGCGCCGATGACCTGACTATTTTCGCGTTTGACGACCGTAAATTTCCATTGTTCGCTCCAATTGCTCGTCTGTCCCGAACCCGAACTTGCCTGCACGCGCCAATAATATGTGCCGGGCAGCAGACCTCCGAGCGTGAAAGACGAACTCGTCAAAGCTTGCCGGTCAATGACCATATAATCCGCCGCAAAAGACGGCAGTTTGGCGACTTGCAAAGTATAAGTCAAGGCCGAAGTGACATCGGGACTTTGCCAGCGGAAAACAAGATCGGTCGCCCCGCTCAGCGAACCGACGATTTGTTCGTTTGACGACGGCGAATTATGAACCGGCGGGGCGATCAGCTTTTCCTTGTTGCCGATTTTTCCGTTATCGAGCGCGGCAAATTCATTTTCCTTGATAACGGTTTTCTCGCCGCCGACGGTTGTTTCGACGCTTCCGCGGCTGATCCGGATTTCGCCGCCGTTATTTTGCTGATTGATGCCGAAACTCGCGTCCGTTTGCGAATTGACCTTGTTTTCCGATTCGCGGACTTCGACGACATTTTGGGTGTTTTCGGGTTGGTCTTCGGTGCGGACGTTGATTTGTCCGTCGTCGAGCGTGACGCGCACGTTCGGTCCGCCGAAAAGCGAATTGCTGTCGCGGATCACGACCGTCGAATTGGCGCGAATCGAAAGCACCGAGCCGTCAATCATCTGCACTTTGGCGCGTCCGTCGGCTTGGGTTTGGATCGTGTCGCCCGCCGAAACAAAGGTCGGGCGCGTGACCAGAATCGTTTCACGCGTCGCCGCCCGGATAATCCGCACATCGCCTTCAAATAAAATCACCTTTGCCGCATCTTTCGGCCCATCGGTGACATCGGGTTTCGCCACCAGCCAGTTACTTTTCAGAATCCACCAGCCGCCGTATCCGAGCAAACCGAAAAAGATGATTATCGCGACGATCCGGTAGATCGTGCTTCGTTTGATATTCCACCAATCAACGTAAAATTTGCGATACTTGCTGACCATCTAAAACTTAGACTCCGGTGAATCTTTAATCTTCCTCCGCTTCCCGCTGATGCGGGAAAATCAAGGACAATATTATCGAAAGTACGATTGCACCGATTACAATTCCCAGTGAGATGTTAATAAATACCTGCTCGTAATCGTGATGCAAATAGCTTTGCAGGAAATAAGCGAAACCCGAACCGTTTTCACCAATTACCATTATCAATCCTTGTGCCAAAAGAGGCAAGAGCATTTTTACACCGATAAAGCTTAACACGAATGCCAGGCCGTATTTGAGAAAGTGAAATTTCTCCGCCATATCAAGCAAAAGAAAGAAGAACGTCCGCAAACCGAGGATCGCGAAGATGTTTGAAGTATAAACGATAAATTTGTCGGTCGTGATGCCGAAGATCGCCGGAATCGAATCAACCGCAAAGACCAGATCGGCGATATTGATGACGATCAAAACGAGTAAAAGAAGTGTTCCGACGCGTTTTCCCTGATCGCTCACGACAAAAAACTTTTCGCCGTCGTAATGTTTGGAAATACGTACAAACCGTGTTGTAAATCTGACAATCGCGCTTTCTTCGGGGCTGAATTCTTCATCGTCGCCGAACATCTTGAAGCCTGTGTAAATCAGAAATGCGCCGAAGAAATAAAGTATCCAATTGAATCTTTCGACCATTTCCGCGCCCGCGAAGATCATCACCAGACGCAGCACCAGCGCCATCAGTATTCCCCAGAAAAGGGCGCGGTGCTGATACTTTTTCGGGACTTTGAAGTAGTTGAAAATCAGCAGAAAAACAAATAAATTGTCAACCGAAAGCGAAAGTTCAATAACGTATCCGGTCAGAAATTCCTTCGCCTTGAAACCGCCGAATTGCCAGTAAATAAAAGCGTTAAAAAGAATTGCAAGTGAAATCCAAACCGCACTCCACGTTAAAGTTTCACGGCGCGTCGGGGCGTGCGATTGACGGTTGGCGATACCCAGATCAACCGCCAGCGCGGTCAGGACGACGGCGAAGAAGAAAATCCAAACCCAAAAAGGATAATCACCAGCATTCATAGCAACTAAAATACAGTAGTCCAAAGTCCAAAGTCCAAAGTCCAAAGTCGGAAACATCCGGCGAATTGACAAATTATATGCGATTGACCGGCAGACTTTAGACTTTAGACTTTGGACTTTGGGCTTTTATTTGCTAAAATCACGGTTTGTCCCTAGATGACAATTTAGTTTCAATCTTCAGTAAAACAGGTATTTAAGAAATGTTAAAGTTTTTCAGCCGGATGGAGAAAACCAGAAATTTTGTGCTTTTGGTTTTCGGTGTTTTGATGGTCGTGAGCCTCGTCGGGTGGGGTATTACGAGCGTCGTTTCGCGCGATGCGAACCCTATTAATGTTGCCGGCAGCGGCGAAACCGCGGCGAAAGTCGGGAGTGAAAAGATTACGACGAGCGAAATCGCCCTGCTCAAACAAGACCCTCGCGCCGGCAAGTTGCCCTCGAAGTATTTGATAAGTTCTTTAATCGGTCAACGCATTATGCGCATCGAAGCCAATCGGTTCGGACTGCGCGCTTCGGATGCGGAAGTTGCCGCCGAAATTCGTAAAAGTCTGAAAACCGAAGACGGAACGGTGATTGACCAAAAAACCTACGAGGAAAATGCCGCCCGTCAAGCCGGCAGCATCGCAGCCTATGAACAAGATAAGCGCGACCAAATCAGCGGGCAGAAACTTGAAGCCTTTTTGACCGCGGGCGTGAGCGTTGCCGAAGAAGAAGTTTTGAAGGATTATCAGCGTAAAAACACCAAATTTGATGTTTCTTACGTTTCGGTCAATGTTGCCGAACTGGCGCAAACTCTGAAACCGACCGACGACGAACTGAAAGCCTATTTCGATAAAAACAAGGCTGGTTTTTACATCAATGTTCCGCAGAAAAAAATCCGTTATGTTTTTGTCAACACTTCTAAAGCGGGCGAAAAACTACCCATCTCCGACGAAGATTTAAAAGCCGAATTCGATAAAATTCCCGCCGATAAAAGATCGAAAGGCGTTGAAGCGCAGCAAATCGTGATTCGCATTCCGAAACCTGATTTGGAAGCTCCAATGTTGGAAAAAGCGACGCAGATTGCCGAAAGAGCGAAAAAAGACGGCGGAAAGATTACGGAAGCCGCCTTTACCGATCTTGTTAAAGGTTATTCCGAAGATGCGGCAACCAAGGCAAACAACGGAAAACTTTCCGCGCTGGTGCGCGAAAATCCGAATCTGCAAAACAATCCGAACTCTGTCTTGCCGCCTTCCCAACGGGTTTTGACGATGGAGGAAGGCGAAGTTACCGAACCGATCAAGGACGGCGGCAATTATTACATTTTCCGGCGCGGTAAAGATATTCAGAAAACCTTTGAAGACACGAAAAAGGAATTGGAAGTCAGTCTGCGTAACCGCAAGGCTTACGCGGTCGTCGCTGATCTCGCGCAAAAAATTGTTGATGATTTGAAACAGACGAAAGACGTGCAGAAAACAGCCGAGAAATTTGCCGCGCAGGCCAATATGAGCGTCAAGGATATGGTGCGCGAAACGCCTTTTGTCAAACCGGGCGATAATATCGAAAACATCGGTATTTCGCCGCAGTTTGAAGGCGGTATCGCCGGACTCGAAAATCCGAATGAGGTCGGCGAAAAAACTCCGATTCAAAACGGTTTTGCGATTCCGCTGCTGGTTGAAAAGAAAGAGCCGCGCGATGCGACGTTTGACGAAGTTAAAGCGCAGATCGCCGAAACCGTTAAAATCGAAAAGGCGCGCGATCAGGTGGAAGAAATCGCCAAACAGGTTGCGACGGGCGCAACTTCGGCGAGTGCTTTGAGCAGTGCCGCGACGGCGAAGGGCTTGAAGGCGCAGGACCAAAAGAGTTTTATCTTGGGCTCGCCGCTCGGACAGGGACCTTCGGCTTCGACCAATGAAGCATTGGAAGATGCGATTAACGCGCTGAAAGCGGGCGAAGTGACAAAAACGCCGCTTAAAGTCGGCGATAATTGGTATGTGGTCGCCGTCAACAAACGCGAAGATGCAAATCTGGACGATTTTGCCAAACAGCGCGACCAACTCGTCCAAACGATGCTTCAACAAAAACGCGGCGGAGTTTTCTCCGATTATCTCGCGGCGGTTCGTCAAAAGATGGAACAAAGCGGCGACATTAAGATCTATAACGATGTGCTGACAAAACTTGACGGAAAAACCGATGCCGATACCGATGATGCACCGGACTTCCCGCAGCAATAATCGAAATTGTTTGATAAAATCCAAAAGGAGCGCAAGCGAAAATACTTGCGCTCCAATTTGAGAAATTCTTTTTTAACGCATTTTCTATAAGTGATCAGTTCACTAACGGATGAATCCTGTTCTCCTATGGAAGAAAAGATTTCTTTGAAAAGAAAAAAGCGAACAGCGCCGTAATAATAAGGCGCTGAAAGTAATTG
>JBDTZT010000300.1:0-5645 GCA_040005005.1 Actinomycetota bacterium | reverse complement strand
CCGGGTCAAACAACGCCGGATTCGGCGCAAAGCTCGCGCCCGCCGAATGTTCGATGCCCTGGTCAACCGGCAGAATTGAAAGATAACCGGTGCCTTTCAGCCGTCCGTTGTCAAAAAGCGTCTGTAAAGAACGCAAAACCTGCGGCGTGCGGTCGGAATCGAGCCATACGCGGTCAACAAAATCGCCGCCCGGAACATACAAATTTTCCTTTGGAATTTTCGGAGTCGAATAATTTAAAAGTGTTTCGGCATCGTCGCCTAAAAGTTCCTGAATCCTACTGTAATCAACAGCCATTAGATAATCTCCTGAATTGATATATTTTATTAAAGCTAAATTATTTGCCGAATTATAACATAAAATCCGCCGCCGAATTTACGGCGGATAAAGGGCCGGCTAATTTATTTGAAAAAATCCGCGTCTTCGCAATTTTAAACTACGGATCGATGTCTTTTTGACAATCACCTGTTATTATTAAATCAGTTTATCTCACGATAAAAAAATCCTTGCTGAAAATGAAAGAATTGTTGTAGAATCTTTGCCATAATCGCCCTTTATAATTAGTTGCATATCTCTTTGTGCAACTTTTGGAAAGTTTGCCCGTTAAAAACGTAATAAAAGTATAAAATTAGAGGTTTTAAATATGAATCTGTCCTTCAAAAAGCATTCTGTTTTGCTTTTTCTTTCTTTCTTACTGTTAATCAATCTACAAGTTACTTTTGCCCAAGATAAAGAATGGCGCGAAATTACCCAAGCCGAATTGCAGATGAAATCGCCGAAAGTCGAGCCGGATGCCGATGCCGAAGCGATCTTTTGGGAAGTTCGCATTGACGACAGTTCTTCTGACGAATTATCAATGAGGAATTATATTCGCGTCAAGATTTTTACCGAACGCGGACGCGAAAAATACAGCAAGTTTGATATTCCGTTCACCAAAGGCATTAAAATTAAAGACATTGCCGCCCGCGTTATCAAACCCGACGGTTCGATAGTTGAAATAACTCAAAAAGATATTTTCGAGCGCGAAATTATTAAAGCGAATAAAGTTAAGATAAAAGCCAAATCGTTTGCTATTCCGAACATTGAGCCGGGCGTGATTGTCGAATATCGCTACCGCGAAGTGATTGAGGATGCCGGTGCAGTTGGGATGGATTTGGAGTTTCAGAAGGACATTCCCATTCAAGATCTTTCATATTATTACAAACCATACAATAAAAAAGAGCCGGATTATCAATCATATAATTTCAGCGACATTAAATTTATCAAAAATGAAAAAGGTTATTATCTGGCTGAAAAAACAAATGTTCCCGCTTTCAAGGAAGAACCGCGAATGCCGCCCGAAGATATGGTTCGTCCGTGGATGAAACTGCAGGGAGTTCGACTTAATATTACGGATGCGTCCGCGTTTTCTATTTCATATGTAATTAAAGACCCAAGTAATACGCGTAATTACTGGGGCGCGGTTAGCGTTGAAAGATCTGCAATCGTAAAATTTATGAACAAAGCAGACAAGGATATTAAGAAAACGGCAACTGAGATTACGGCTTCAGCAACGAATGACGACGAAAAATTGCGGAAACTTTATGAATTTTGTCAGACCCAAGTCAAAAACACTTCGTTTGATGCTTCGCTGACGGATGAAGACCGTCAGAAATTGCCTAAAATTAAAGCAGTTTCCGATGTCTTAAAATACAAAAGTGCCAGTGCTCAATACGTTGATATGTTGTTTGGAGCGATGGCTAGTTCGCTTGGTTACGAAACCCGGGTTGCTTTTTCGGGTAATCGCAGCAAAATGTTCTTTGATCCGCAAATGACAAATGAAACTTTTATACATCCGGCAGCAATTGCCGTTCAAACCGGCGGACAGTGGAAATATTTTAATCCCGGCGTGAGTTTTCTGCCATATGGAATGTTGGTTTGGTATGAAGAAGACGTCTGGGCTTTACTAGTTGGTGAAAAGCAATACAGTTGGGAAAAAACGCCCTTTACCGGCTTTGAAAAATCTGTCGCCAAACGAACCGGCAAATTTAAATTGTCGGAAGACGGAAGTTTAGAAGGCGATGTTCGCGTTGAATATGCCGGACAATCAGCCTTAAGCACTAGATTGGATATTTTCGAAGATTCGCCCGGCAAGCGTGAAGAGGATTTAAAAGCGGAAATCAAACAGCGCCTCAGCACGGCGGAAGTTTCAAATATTACTATTGAAAATATTACGGATGCTTCAAAACCGCTGGTCTATCAATACAAAATACGAGTTCCGAATTACGCGCAGAAAACCGGCAAACGATTATTCTTTCAGCCCGGTTTTTTTGAATCCGGCGAAAATCCGGTATTCTCCGGTTCAGCCAGAAAATATGATATTTATTTTTTATATCCTTGGGCGGAGACTGATGACATAGAAATCGGATTGCCGCCAGGCTTTGCTCTGGACAGTGCCGAAAAACCTGCCGAGATTGCTGATTCAAATAAAATCGGATTGTTAAAAATTGACATCTCGGTTGATAAAGACCAGACCTTTATGAAATATAAACGCGATTTTCATTTTGGCGGCGGCGGTAATATTCTGTTTCCGGTCGGAGCGTATCAAGCGCTGAAAAATTTGTTTGATGCGTTTCATCAAAGCGATTCGCATACGATCACACTTAAACAGAAGTAAAATCAAAAGGTTTGGAGTTTCTGATGCGGTCAACCTGAAGATGAAACTCCAAACCTTTTAAAGGCAGATTTTGAGCCGAAAACTCATCCGAATTATGAAAAATAAGTTCTCGATGACCCGCAACCATTTAATCCCGGTTTTTATTCTGATTTTGTTTTTCGGTTTGCAAACCGCCTTTGCCCAAATTCAGTGGCGACCTGTGACGCAAGCCGAACTTGAGATGCAAACGCCTCTGGTTGAGCCGGATGCCGATGCCGAAGCGATCTTTTGGGAAGTGCGGCTTGATGATAAAAATTCGGGCAAATTATTTTACAACCATTACGTCCGCGTCAAAATCTTTACCGAACGCGGGCGCGAACGCTTCAGCAAATTTGACATTCCTTTTACGAAAGGTAAAAAGGTCGAAGAGGTCGCGGCGCGGGTTATCAAACCTGACGGCGCGATTACCGAACTTCAGCCGAGCGATATTTTTGAGCGTGAAATTTACAAAGCCGGCAAAATTCAGGTCAAAGCCAAATCGTTTGCCGTGCCGGGTATTGCGCCGGGCGTGATTGTCGAATATCAATATAAGGAAACCTTTAAAGGCGATTCGGCAAACGGCGAACGTCTGGTTTTTCAGCGCGATATTCCGATGCAGAAAGCTACCTATTATATTCGTCCGTATAAAAATGCGGCGCTGAATTTTAGCTTTCACAATATGCCGGGACTTGAGTTTTTACCGAATCAGGACGGATTTTATTTTGCGACCCGCGAAAATGTCCCCGCTTTTCGGGAAGAACCGCAGATGCCGCCCGATGATGAAGTCCGGCAATGGGTTCAAATTTCTTACGATTCGTCCCGGTCGTCTTTTAATTGGCGCTATTTGGGCAGTCAAATAGGTTTGTATTTTGATGAAGTTACGAAGGCAAATAAAGAAATTGAGCAAAAATCTGCTGAATTAACCGCGAATGCGGCAAGTGACGAAGAAAAGTTAAAAAAGATTTACGAATTCACCCAAAAACAGATCAAAAACGTTAGTTTTGACACGTCCTATACTGACGAACAGCGCGAAAATATCAAAAACAAAAAAGCATCGGATACCCTTAAACGCGGAATCGGTGATGCGGCAGACATTGATCTTCTTTTTGCCGCGCTTGCCAAAGCCGCCGGCTTTAATCCGTATATGATATTGTCCGGCGACCGGAGCGAAAGATTCTTTGATCCCGGCAAAAACTTCGGACTTTCATATATTCATCGTTCGGGAATCGGCATTAAACAAGGACAAGGCTGGATATTTTCAAGTCCGGGCGTGCCGTTTATGCCGTTTGGAATGCTCGACTGGTATGAAGAAGGCGTTTATACAATGGCCGCCAACGGCAATGGCTTTAATTGGATTCGTTCTTCCCTAACCGAATACGCAAAGAATGTTTCCAACCGGACGGGGAAATTTAAATTACTCGAAGACGGAACTTTGGAAGGTTCGATCCGCGTCGAACACAACGGGCAAGCGGCAATCATCCGCCGCCGCGAAATGTTCTTAAAATCGCCGACCGAGCGCGAAGAAATTCTCAAAAAATCGTGGAAGGAAAGCGTCCCGACCGCCGAAATTTCTGCGTTCGCCATCGAAGATTTTGGTGATGTTTCAAAACCTTACAGCTATTCGTTTAATGTCCGCATTCCGAATTACGCACAAAAAACCGGCAAACGATTATTCTTTCAGCCCGGTTTTTTTGAATACGGAAGAAATCCGCTGTTTTCGAGCGCGACGCGCAAATACGGCATCTATTTTGATTTTCCGTGGTCGGAAAATGACAGTATCGAAATCGAATTGCCGAAAAATTTTGAACTCGATAACGCCGATTCACCGAGTGCCGTCGTTGACTCGGAAAACATCGGCTCATTGGAAGTAAATATGTCAATAGTGAAGGCAACTAATGTTTTAAAATATAAACGTCACTTTTACTTTGGCGGCGACGGAAACATTATTTTCCCCATCGAATCATATCAACCGATCAAGAAATTATTCGACGCTTTTCATAAAGCTGATACGCATACAATTTCGCTGAAACAAAAATAATCAGTTTGATATTACGGGAAGATTCACCGAAAACGAACTAGATTTTACTAAACCTCAAATTGATGAAGGTTTATGATGGAAAGATAAAAACATTTGAAACTTACAAGGACAAAATATGATTAAGAAAATTCGCTTCTCACAAATAATTCTTTTAGCAGTTGGTTTTATTTTCAGTGTGGCGGGCAATGCTTTTGGCGATGGTTCGCCGCCGTCTTGGATGAAGCAGGCGGCATCGGTTTCTTTACCGGGTTACGATAAGGAAGTGTCGGCGGTTGTTCTGCATAATGAGGAGATTGTGACTCTCAATAACGACGGCGTTCTCGAAACGACGGAAAATTACGCCGTCCGAATCTTGTCGCGGGAGGGTCGAAAACACGCTGTTGCGACTGCGCTTTATCTGGTCAGTTCCGGAAAAGTTCGTGAGATCGAAGGTTGGCTGATTCGTCCTGACGGCACGACCAAAAGCTACGATAAAAAGAGCGTTTTAGACATCATCTCCGACCCCGACGATATTTATAATGAGTATCGTTTGAAAGTAATTGACGGCTCGGCTGATGTTGATGCGGGATTCGTTTTCGGCTACACGGTTGTTTCGGAAGCCCGTCCGCTTTATTTTCAGAAAAAATGGTTTTCACAGGATAATTTGCCGACTCTTCTTTCACGCTATACGCTGAATCTGCCGGCGGGTTGGAAAGCCTCGGGTGTGACGTTTAATCATTCGCCGATTACGCCGCAGGTGAACGGGACGAGTTATACCTGGGAGCTAAGAAATCTGCCGTTTATAAAACGCGAACCGCTGAGTCCTTCGGTGCCCAACCTTGTTCCCTGGGTGGCGATTAATTATTCGCCCGACAATAATTCACAGGCAAACGGCAAAGCATTTACGAATTGGACGGAAGTTTCGCGCTGGGCAAGCAATTTGTATGATTCGCAAG
>JBDTZT010000299.1:0-5650 GCA_040005005.1 Actinomycetota bacterium | reverse complement strand
GCGCAGCGTCTTGTGCGTTGTCGTGGTAACGACGTCGGCGTGCGGAACGGGTGACTTTTGCCCATCCTTGTTCACAAATTTCTTTAAAGTATAACTCATAAAAGCGGTAATTAAAAGACATATCTTTGATAGTATTAAACTGTTGAAAAATAAGACATTTGACTTTACTTTTAAGCCGAAAATTTTTATACTAAAAAGACAACTTGTTTCATAGATGCAACATCTAATCAGACAGGAAAGCGGAGGAAAGAAAATGAATATGGAAACATTAAACAACGTGATTGAATTTGATAAAAAGGAAGCGGTTCAGAGCAAGAAAGATATGATTTTGTTGCTGTTTCAAAACGGCACGACCGAAGTCGAAACGATTGCGGCTATTTCGGGTGCCAAGCCGAGTTATGTCGGTTCTGTTTTGCATCAAGCGGGACTGATTGATAACTATTTCGATCTTTATACTTCAACCAATTATCCGATGAATATTTACTCGAAACATTTTCGCGGAAAACTCGGATTTAAAGATGTCGCAACGGCGCGTCGAAGCGTGCGGAACTTGGAAGAATCTTATCGTTATTTCGACCGCCAGCAAGACCGTGCCGGACAGCATCACACGCTCGAAATGGGTTTGACGATGCTTGACCGCGCACGCTGGACGGGCAAGCTTGCCGAAGCCGAGGTTTATCGCCTGTGGATTGTCAATAAACTGAGTCAACCGCTCGTTGATAACGTCAAATCTTTGGAAGCAAAACGTCAGGAAAAAGAACCGCTTGAATTAAAACTTGCGGCTTAAAACATTAAAAAAGGGGTTTATTAATGGGTTTAGAATTAATTGAAAGCCCTGTCCGGCAGAATACTTTAACTATCGGACAGGCAACTATTGAAGATGTCCAGAGCGAGCCGAGCCTGCGCCCGAAATCTCTGGACGAATATATCGGACAGACAAAAATCGTCAGCAATCTGAAGATTTTTTTAAAGGCGGCACTTCGGCGCAGCGAAGCACTCGACCATTGTTTGTTTTTCGGTCCGCCGGGACTTGGCAAAACGAGTCTGGCGGTAATTATTTCCAATGAACTCGGCGCGAGTTTGAAAACGGTACACGCGCCGTCGGTCGAAAAAGGCGGCGATTTGGCGGCAATTTTGACGAATCTGGAAGAAGGCGACGTACTTTTTATTGACGAAATTCACCGTCTGCGACCGCAGATTGAGGAAATTCTTTATCCCGCGATGGAAGATTACAGCCTTGATTTAATGATCGGGCAAGGCACGGCGGCGCGTTCGATCAAGATTGATTTGCCGAAATTTACGCTCGTCGGCGCAACGACTCGTGCCGGTCTGATTTCCGCACCGCTGCGCGGACGATTCGGCATTGTCAATCATCTCGATTTTTATCCGCGTAAGGATTTGGAAATTATCGTGCATCGCTCGGCGGAGATATTAGGAATCGAAATCGAATCGAGCGGCGCGACCGAGATTGCGCGGCGCGGACGCGGAACGCCGCGCATTACAAATCGGCTTTTGCGCCGGGTGCGCGATTACGCCGAAGTTTTGGGCGACGGGCGCATTACGGGTGCGATGGCGCAAAAGGCTTTGGACGAAATGGAAGTTGACCGTTTCGGTTTGGACGAAATTGATCGCAAACTGCTGCTTTCGATCATCGAAAAATTCGACGGTGGTCCGGTTGGTATCGGGACGATTGCGGCTTCGATTTGCGAAGATCGTGAATCAATCGAAGAAGTTATTGAGCCTTATTTAATTCAAACGGGATTTCTTAACCGAACTTCGCGTGGTCGCGTGGTAACGGCACTCGCCTATCAGCATTTCGGATTTGAGATTCCGAAGACAGAAGAATTAATCTCTCTGGCGAGTTAAATTTTCAGCCGCCGAATAACGCTGATTTCACGGATTAAATCAATAAATTTTTATCTGTGAAATCCGTGTTATCGGCGGCTAAATTTATTTTGGAGAACGACCGGTTTATAACTCTCAGAAACTTTGAAAGATTAAATCGCTTAAATTGAACAAATTTAAGCGATTATTTGCGTTTAAAGGAATAAAATTTTAACCCGAAAAGATTCGTTTTATGAAATACTATCTTTCGACGCGGAAAAATTAAGATGAGTTGGGGAGCGATACAAAATTGGTTTTTCGGTTTGGGCGAAAATTACGGGGTCAATCCGCTGATTTTCGGCGCGATTTATATTGGCGCGATTCCGTTTTTTTCGCTTTCAATCGGCTGGCTGATACAAAATTACCGCAAAGGACAATCCATTGTTTGGCCGGCGGTTTTTGCAATGTTTTTCTTTATTTCGGCTTATATCTATCTGATTTTTGCAGGAAAAAACGTTCCCTTTTGGGTTTACGGCGCGGTAGTTTTAATGATTTTACTGGGCGTCTATTCGACACTTAAAAAGATTCGCAAACAAATCAAAGAAGTGTAAAATTGTTGGAGATTGTTCATAGACAAACATTGATAATTCTATCTCCAAAACATCTAAAAAATCTGTGTTCATCGGTGGACCAAAAAGATTACTTTTGACGTATTACCAAAAAAATTATGTCGGAAAAATACGATTTGATTGTCATCGGCGGCGGTTCGGCAGGTTTAGTGGCGGCGGGCGGCGCGGGAATTTTGGGCGCGAAGATCGCATTGATTGAGAAAAATCTGCTCGGTGGTGATTGTCTCTATACGGGCTGTGTGCCGTCAAAGGCTTTGATTCGCTCGGCGAAATTGGCAAGCGACATCAAACGCGCCTCGGATTTCGGATTTTGGATTTCGGATTTCGGATTTAAGAACGACAAATTTGCTTCCGTAACAAATCGTGTGCAAAAAGTTATTAAAGCAATTGAGCCGCACGATTCGCCCGCGCGATTCGAGAAAATGGGCGTTGAAGTGATCTTTGGAACGCCGCGATTTTTAAGTTCCATGGAAATCGAGGTCAAACTTAAAGAAACGGGTGAAACAAAAGTTTTCAAAGCCAAGCGTTTCTGCATTTCGACCGGTTCGTCGCCCTTTGTTCCGCCGATTGAAGGTTTGGACGAAACGGGTTTTATCACTAACGAGAATATTTTTCACCTCAAAGATCTGCCCGAAAGATTGATCGTTCTCGGCGGCGGCGCAATCGGTGCGGAAATGGGACAGGCGTTTCAAAGACTCGGCGCGAAAGTGACACTCGTCGAAATGACAGACAGAATTTTATCGAAAGAAGACGAGGAAATTTCCGCTTTTATGAAAGAAATTTTCGAGCAAGAAGGCGTGAAAGTTCTGACCCAATCAAAAGCCGTCAAGGCGCATCGGAATTCCAAAGGCGAAAAGATTTTGACAGTTGAAAAAGACGGCAAACAGTCGGAAATCCCTGCCGATGAAATTCTCGTCGCGCTCGGTCGAAAGGCGAATGTGAAAGGTTTAGGCCTTGAAAACGCGGGCGTCAAATACGACGAAAAACGCATTGTAACGGACGCTTACCTCAGGACGACGGCGAAAAATATCTTTGCGGCAGGCGATGTGACAAATCATTTTCAGTTTACGCACACCGCCGATTACGAGGCGCAAATCGTTTTGCAGAATTGCTTTTTATTTTTTCCTTTGACCAAAAAGGCTGATTATCGTGTAGTTCCGTGGGCGACTTTTACTGAACCGGAAGTCGGGCGCGTTGGTTTAACGGAAAGCGAGGCGAAGAAAAAGCACGGTCGGGTGAAAGTAATAAAAGTTCAGTTTGAAGAAAACGACCGCGCCCAAACGGAAGGCGAAACGGAAGGTTTTGCAAAAGTTATCTTAGACGGAAAACGAATTGTCGGGGCACATATCGTGGGCGCGCGCGCCGGCGAATTGATTCACGAATTCGTGTTGGCGATGAAATTAAATCTTTCGCTTGACGATTTGAATAAAGCGATTCACGTTTACCCGACGCTCTCGAAAATCACGCAAGCCGTCGGCACGGAAAAAACGCTCGAAAGTCTGCAATCACCATTTGTCCGGCGTTGGTTTCAGAGATATTTAAAAATCTGGCGGTAGTCGGAAATTTAGTCACCCACAAACACGAAAGAACACTAAAAATTATTTCGTCGAAGGCGCGTGTTTGTTAGTGGCTAAAAAAATGACCCTTTTCACGGCAAAAACACGCGTAGTATATCGGTCAGTAATTTATCAAAAAGGTAAAAACCGATGAAACCAGCGCAAATACTTATCACAATCCTGCTCATTGCCGTTGCCGCCGAAGCCGCGATGGTCAAATCCACGCGGAAACTACAGCTTGGCGACGGCGAAGTGAGCGTTAATATTTACGAAAATGCGGGCACCAACATTACCTTTTTCGCACCGCATCATAATGAACAGATCGGTTTAATTCTGGCGAAGGAATACGTCAATAAAAATGGCGGACGCTTGATTGAAATCGAATCGTTGGATGAAAAAGGCAACCCGCTGCGCTGTCAAATTCAATTACGGCGGCAAAGCCTACCTGATTGACCCGAACCGCATCTATACTGACAACGGCAGAAGCTGTAATTTTGCCACGGAAATTGATGCAATCGTCAAAAATTTCGCCGACAATCTTTTACAAATCATTCTCGCGCCGGACGGCAAGAGTTTACGGGAAGGCGAACGCTTTATCGTCGCCGTTCACAATAACACGGACGTTTCCGCCAAAGCCGAAGCTGCCCAAAATTCGGATTTGACCGCCGTCGCCTTTATCAAAGGTCAAAGCACCAATCTCGTCCACGGCGCGTTTGAAGCGCAGGCTGACGGCGTTTTTCTCTCGAACACGGAAACGGACGAGGACAATTTTATATTTCTTTCCAGCCCGGCGCACATCGGCTATTTCGCGGAAAAAGGTTTTAACGTCGTCGTGCAGAAATCGGCAATACGCCTGCAATCGAAACAATGCGCGATTGACGACGGTTCGCTCTCGGTCTATGCAGCGCAAACTGCCGTTCCATACATCTGCCTCGAAGCCGACGGCGTGAGCGGTTATCTGCGCCAACGCCAGATGCTCGAAGCGATCTACGCGCTTCTTCAGCCCGCACAAAAACAGGTCGAAACAGTAACCGTCGCCAGCCGAAAATAGCTCAGACACTTAATTTCGTATGCTCGCACGGCAGACTGTTGACATAGTTAAAAATTTCCTCGGAATTGCTGATCTTTGCCAGAATGAGCCACGCTGATTCGCCGTTTCTGAAGTGGATTTTGGTGCGCCAGATAGTTTTGCCGATGCCCGTTTGCCGATTTAATCCGGGTTTGCGTAATGACGCGGTGCAGTTCCGACCACGCAAAGTTTCGCCCGTCGTTCCGCATTATACCGTCATTGGAAAAATATTTGACCGATTTAAAATGTGCCCGTAAATTTATCAGGACGATTCCGCCGAATAACGCCGGCAACGCAATGCCGAGCACTAAATTGAGCATCCTAAAATCCGTTATTGCGAGAAACAAAAACCACAACCCATCGGCACAAAGAACAGCCCGAGTAGAATCGCCGCAAAAATCGGCACTTTACCGATTTTAATTTTAAGCATACTAAATTTCTTTTCACTCTCCGATTAATAATTCTACATAGGCAGAGGTTCAGGCAAGAAGATTTATTTGTCGGATCATATTTCTTTCGATAAATATTTGTCAGGCACATAGAATATTGCCATAAATTTGCGGTCTGAATTT
>JBDTZT010000298.1:0-5653 GCA_040005005.1 Actinomycetota bacterium | reverse complement strand
CCGGCATTAAAAACTTCTCAATCGAATATTTAATTGCCGCATAAATTTATCGGCTGATAAACGAAATGCTGCCGCGTTGGTTGGTGACGGTGATGGTTGCGCTGCCGTCGCCTTTTTTACCGACAACGCGCCGATTGTCGCTGACGAAATTCATATTTCCGCTGGAAAATGCGCCGAGCGAGATGTTGCGAGTCGAAGGCGCAGTAGCGACCAGATTAAATGACGAGTTAAACGGAATCCGCAGATTGATATTGCCGCGGGTCGAGGTAAAACGATATTTTCCCTGCGATTGAATCTCGCCGTCGTAGAAAATGTCGCCGATGACATTTTCCGCCGAGACATTATCGGCACTGATATTGGTCAGGGTAATATCGCCTTCGCTTGAAATATGCGCCCGCACGAGGGTTCCTTGCACATTACTGACGTTCAGATTGCCCATTCGCGTTTCAATGTCAACCGTCGAAGACTGCGGGACTTTGATGTTGAAATTGACGTTGCCGACTTCGTTTCGGCCCTGATTGTCCTTGACGATATTGATCAGAATCACTCCGCTTAAACTCTGCGGAACGATGTTTGCCGCCGGTGCTTCGAGGTAAGCCGAAATCTGAATCTGGTCTTTATCCCAGCCTTCGACCGTTACTGTTCCGGTGCGGTTCGTCAGTTGCAGACGGACATTTTTACTTGCCGGATAAGTTTTGGAAAACTTTTTCTGAGCCGAAATATCCTGGGCGGCGAAAGATGCAAAGAAAAAAACTACGCTCAATAGTATCGTAGTTTTGTCTATGACGGGGAATTTGAGAAATTTTTTCAACTTAACATTCATTGCTAAAAAACTAAAAATTAAAGCTCGGAAAACTCACGAAGTAGATCCATTTTTTCATTCAGAGCCGAATCGAGCATTTCGCCCGACAGATCATCTTGCGGATTTTCCTGTAAAATCTGAGTATATTCATTAACGGCTTGATTGATTTCGTTCAAATTACGGTCAAACGCATCGCGCAAATTCGCGTTCCACTGCACGCGGCGCACTTCGACCCGTTTGTTCCAATACTCAATCGCCGTTTCGCGTTCATTTATCAATCGCGCCCGTTTTTTCTCCGGCGTTTCCATCAAACCGACTTTGCCTAAAACTTTTTCAAAAAGTGTCGGCTGCAGATTTGCCGACAAATCTTCGTTGGTTGAAGAAAAGTTTCTGATCCCGATAATCGTTAAAACCGAGCTGATCAGCGCGATGCCCAAAACCGCCGAGGCAACCTGCATAAAAGAAAAATTCCAACGGCGCGGAAGCCAGCCTGTTTGTGCTTCGGTTTCAATTTTCCCCTTGTTTTCCTTGATGATTTCCGCCTTTACTTCACTTTCAATGATGTTGTTGATGCGGCACCAGAGAGCTTGCGGATTAGGCGGAATGATTGTTTCTTCCTGTTCGAGCTGGCAAAAATCCATAATCATTGCCAAATCTTCACAGACTTTTGAACACGCTTCGCAAACGGCAAGATGTTCCCGGATGTTTGTCGAACTCATCTCATCGAGTTCGTTATCCAAGAACACACTTATCAATTGTTGACAATGTTCGCAGTTCATCTGATTTTTTCTGTAAAAATTTAATATCGGCTTTTGCTAAACCCGTTCGCCAAATTTTTGACTTCCCCTTTTAATAGATTGCACGGAAAATCAATAGGTTGCCTGTGCAAACGGAAAAGTTTTCAGCCGTTTTGCTTAATTAACAGTCCGCGCAGTTTCAAACGCGCTTTATGAAGTTGCGATTTCGATGTTCCGACCGAAAGTTTCAATATTCCGGCAATTTCCTCGTGTTCGTAACCTTCGACATCGTGCAGCAAGAAAACTTTTTTATAACCCGGCGGCAATTGTTCGATGGCTTTGTTCAGAGCCAATCTGTCGAGCACCGGCATTTTGTTCGGATTCGCGGTTCCCGTGACAATCTGTTCGGGAATTTCGCCGTCGTCTGAAGTTTTTTCATTTTTGACGCTTCTGCGTCTGAAGTGCATCAAAACCTGATTGACCGTTAACCGGTGAAGCCACGTCGAAAACGCCGAATCGCCGCGAAAACTGCCGATTTTGCGGAAAAGCTGAATAAAAACTTCCTGTGTCAAGTCTTCAGCTTCGGTCTGGCTGTTGGTCATTCGCAAACAGAGCGAATATGTCCGCCGATGATAACGCTGATAGAGAAGTTCAAACGCCGGTAAATTTCCCGCCGCCGCCATTTTTGTCAATTGCAAATCAGGCGCGTCCGGTTCAACCGGTTGATTTTCGACCAGCGAAGAAGTTTGAATTAAAGGAACGCTCGTGCTTTCCGCAACCCCAAATGAGGCATCACGCTCAATAACCGAGGTTAAGTCCATATCTGCTCCTAAAAAATTGCTTTCTGAATTCAGTAGATCTTCGCTGTTTATGATGAGCCACCTCCGATTGTAGTTGCTTTCGTGGTCAAATAATTCTATGACGAATTTCAAAAAAGGTAAATGGTTTTTGATTGATTTTGCAAAATTTTACAAAACAAACTGATTTTTCAATTACTTTGAGTAAAAAAACAATACTACGGCAAAGACCAAAATAAAAGAAATAACTCCGACAACCACCGAATAAACAATGATGTTGGTTGTATTATTCTGACCTGTCTTGCCGTTATATTTCGCGCCACAACTTTCACATTTGACGTGAGTCAGAAGCTTCGGACCTAAAGCTCCGCCCCACCATGTAAAAGACAATTTCCGGGCCATTGATTGGCGGCATTTTGGACAAGGTGCAAATTGGTTTATCGTCATATTCTTTGGTTGCTGCCTAATTTACTGCTTTTTCATTTCCTTTTTCTTTTGCAGAAGATCGCACGCCTGATACGCGCCGCTTGGGTCAACGGCGGTGCGTCCGACTTCGACACTGCGGATTTTCCCTTCTTTATCAACGACAAACGTAGCGCGTACGCCGTAGCCTGATTCTTCATTGTAAAGTCCGTAATCTTTGGTCGCCGTCCGTCGCCAGTCGCTGAGAAGCGGGAATTTTACACCGATGTCCTGAGCAAAACGTTTGTTTGAAGGTGAACTGTCCATACTGATTCCGAGAACTTGTGTTTCCGATGCTTCGAATTTAGCAATATCAGCCTGATATGCCTGAAGTTCCTTTGTTCAGCCGCCCGTAAAAGCCAGCACATAAAAAGCCAGCACAATATTTTTTTTACCTTTGAAATCGCTCAGTTTAACCTTGTTGCCGTCGGTATCGCTCAATGTAAAATCCGGCGCCGTATCGCCGACCTTTAATTTTGTTTGGGGAGCTTGCGGCGTTTGAGCCAATGAAACGAGCGCGAAAACACATAGAAACATTAAACACAGAATAGTTTTTTTCATAATTTTGTTGTTGTCCTCAAAAAAAATGGTAGTCAGCAGATAGAATACAACTGCTGACTACCATTTGCCAATGATTCAAAATCCTTAGTTTCTCGATGACATAAAAATTCTCAGAACATACCAGAAAAGTAGCGCGACACTGGCAAATAATGAAAGCGACGCGGCCACGTGCTGGTCGGTTCGATAGCGGTGCAGAATGTTTGACGTATGATACAAAATCGCGCCGCCGGCAAAGGCGACCATCACAAAAGCGAACAGATTGCCTAAGCTAAACCCGAATAAAAGGCTCGCCGCGATAAATCCGAGTGCGACAAAACCGCCGATTGCGAGAATCGGACCTAAAAACGAAAAATCTTTGCGCGATAGAAAAACGACCGCCGTCAAACCGGCGAACAAACCGGCAGTGATAATTCCGGCTTGAATTATTATTTGACCGCCGCCGCTTTTGATCGCCGCCATAAACAACAGAGGCAAAAAGATGATTGTTTCCGCGACGATATAGAGCATCAAACCCATATATTGAAGCGGACGCGACGTTTGCGAATTCGCCCACCAGTTGGCGAGCATCGAAACGCCCATAAATGCGCCCAAAACGATAAACCACGAAAATCTTCCGCCGAGCATCGTTTGCGCCATCCAAAACCCCGCGCCGGAGATTACCAGATATGATTCAAGTAAAATAAAGAGCAAAACCGCGCCGGCCAGATGGGCGTAGGTTTTGCGAATAAACGCCGCACGTTCGATGGGCAACGCATCGGCGACCGAATTTCCGAAAGTAGCTGTAAAATTTTCCATATATCTCCTTAAAAAAGAGTTGCTGTTTGGATGCCAACAAACATCAAAACTCTGTCTGATTCAGGCTATTTTAACTTATTTTTTTTATGATTGAAACAGCTTGTCGGGCTTATGACCGAAACACTTTTCAATCGCAGATGGCGAAAGACGATCAGCGCTGCATTGGTCAGCGATTATTTCAACGAACAGTAATTTTTCGGAAAACATCAAGAAACGGCTAATTTCATAAAAACGAAGTTAACTGTTTTTATTTTCGGAGTTTTGTAAAAGCCACAAAACAAATAAAACTCCGAAAATTAAGTCGCCGACACCGCCCAGAACGGCGCGCAAGGGAAGTTTGTCGAAGAGCGCCAAACCCGCCAAAATTACGAAGAACGAAAGTTTGCCGATAGCGCCAATGACGATAAAAAGCCATTCGCGGTTTTGTTTTATCGCCATCCACAGATAACAAAGTCCGAACGCGAAAATCCATGCGGCGAGAATCCACAGATAAAGCGGATGTGCTTCGGGAAAACCGAATTGCTCGCGCCCGAAATGATTCGCCGGAATAAATGCAAACGCGCCGAAAATGTTAATCGCGGCGGTTGCAAAAAGCGCAATCCGAAACCATTTTTCCATAGCTGTTTAATTTTCCTTTAGTTTAGTTTCTAGGATTTGAAAACCTAATTCGGATAGTTCGGCATTATATGTTAATTTAACGCGGACATTATCACGAAAGTTATTAAATTCGACATTTAGCAGATTGCCGTTGATTTTGTAACCGTCATCGGCATCAATCGAAGACCAGCACAATTGATAATGCGCTGATTTAATTTCCGTAATTTTCCACGCCGGATTTAATTTAATCCACAAAAGATTTGATTCAACGCCTGCGCCGCATTGACGGTCGTCTTGTTTTGCCTTTGACCAACCGCTAACATTGACGATTAAATATGTAAAACCGTCTTTGCGGTCGGCAAATAAAATGTCTGTGTCAGTAATTTTCGCGGCATCAATCTTTTCGGTTATCGCTAATTTATGCGCTTTGCCTTGATAAGTTACGATAAGCGTTGAATCTTTAGCGCGAATTTTATAAACCGTTTTGATTGGTTTTTGTCCAAATGCCAAAACGGACGCGAAACATAAAAAAATCGTTATAATTACAGCTTTCATAGATTTGGTGAAATAAAATTTTAGTTTGCCATCCCGCGAAAAACGGCTCCCGCGAAAATTGTTGCGATTATCAAAGCAATAAATATCCAGATCAAAATCATATTGCGTCGGCCGAAAATTATCTGCCAGATTCCGGCAATTGTAACGACTAGTCCCATTGCGATAACGCCGCCGAAAATTAAGTAAACCAACATGAAAAGATGCGGTTCTTGATTTAATCGGGCATTTGTTTCAGGCTTTTGCGCGGCGGTCATCAGCAAACCCGTCACGAAAACAGCAATGACGGACATAAATCCGCTCAGAAACAAACCGAGAACCGTCATTACAACTCCGCGCACACGGATATT
>JBDTZT010000297.1:0-5653 GCA_040005005.1 Actinomycetota bacterium | reverse complement strand
GATTTTATCTGTAGTAAACTCTATTGACAGAGTTCCTATCCGCTTAACCGATGAACGATGGTATGAACATATCGTTTTCAATCGTTCGTATATGAGCGGTTATATGGAAGCCGTTCTCAATGCGGTGGAAAATCCGCAGTTTGTTTTGCGCGGTCATCATAAATCGAAAGTTGCAGTTATTAATTTCGGGCGCAAAAGATGGCTTCACGTTGTGTATCGTGAGTTATCCAAAACAGACGGTTTTATCATTACGGCAACGATTGAAAATGAATATAACGAAAATTTAATAATATGGAAACAGGAGTTTTAATTTCAGAATTCGAACTGCTCGAACGAGCTTCAAAGCGCGTAAAACTGCCAACCTGCCAACCTCTTTCCACTAATTACGATGCGGAAGCCGATGCGCTTTTTTTGAAATATTCAACAAACGCATCGGTCATTAGTAAAAGCGATTATGAGAGCGGCATAACCCGCGATTTCGATGCCGACAATAAACTCGTCGGCATTGAGATTTTAGATTTACAAGGTTTATACGACTAACCGAAAAAGTTATGCGCGAAAATAAAGCAACCGACATATCAATAGCGCAAGCTCTCGAGATAACCGCCGACTTTTTGGACAAAAACAGTTTGGCGGATCATTAGGACACGACCGGAGAAGCCGAGTTTGAGATTCGCGCCAAACGCCGCTACCGGCACGACCAACGTCGAAATCCGCAAATCGAAACTAACGCCCCTCAATGTGATTGCCGCTGTCGTCGGCTTGGCGATTTTGGTTTTGTTGATAGTTTTCTTGGTCTCGAAACATTAGTCAACTTCAGTAGTAGACAAGTTTTTTTACCACTGAGACTTGATCCTGACTTTTGCGCTCGTCTGTTGTTTGCGGCAACTTATCAAATGCCGATCCAATTTAGCTCGGAATCAGTGTCAGTCCCTGATGATTCTCAGCGGCTTTGTGACAGGCAATGGCAAATTTCTGCAATGCTTTAATTGCTTTCGGGTCGGAAGCGACTTTCAGCACAACTTCACACTCTTTATGAAGCTGTGAAACCTCTTCGGGGGTGTATTCAACTGCCCGGTCGGTATCGCTGACACGCCCGATTTGCGGGTAATCCGCCATAATTTTCTGCATTGATTCATTGTAAAGTTCTAATTGCTGATCAACGTTGTCCGCCTTGATGCTTTCCCAACGCGGAATACCGATACCTTCAAAATACAAGGCTTCGATATCTTCGGGGCGAATGTCGTACCCGATGTATTCTCTGCTCTCCGCCGAATCGCCGGCCAGATTTACCGACAAAGACCCGTAACCTCTTAACTCCTGCGAAAACTCCTGTTCGAGTTCGCCAATCTGCGATAAATAATCACTCATTTTGCTCTCTCCATTTCTGCCTGACTAAATTTTAATGCGAAGTTTTTATATCTTATCTCAATTATTAGAGAAAATGAACAGATTTCTTCATTGGCTGAATATTTGTATTAAATAGCAGTTGTAAAGCGGCGGTCATTGAAAAAAACTTAAAGTGAAACAAATTCCTGTTTCTTCCGTTCTAACCTAAAATTAAAATTGGTTTTCATTAATTAGTTTGGGAAGTGACAGAAATGAAAAAAAATACAGCTTTGGTCTTTTTATTATTGTTTGCGTGTGCAAATTTGTATGCTCAGGATTTATATATGCCGCGTGATGTGAAGGCGGCTTTCAGGAATGAAACGAGAACTGCTGACGGCCGACCCGGTAAAAATTACTGGCAAAATACCGCTCGTTATAACATCAGCCTCAGCGTTGCGCCGCCGAACAAAACCGTTACGGGAACCGAAGAAATTACGTATACCAACAACAGTCCGAATCCGCTCGAAAGTATTGTTTTCAGGCTGACGCTCAATGTTCATACGCCCGAAGCGCCGAGAGAACCGCAAATATCAGCCGATTATATGACTTCCGGTGTTCATATAGACGAATACCGGGAAAACGGCAAGGTCCGGGAATGGCGGCAGAGAGCAGGATTCACATGGCAAAACGTCAAACTCGACAAGAAGCTCGCGCCCCGCGAATCGGTGAAAATATCATTTAAATGGCATTATGACGTATCGGTCGAAAGCGGTCGGGAAGGCTCGCTTGACCCGACTTCCTTCTTTCTCGCCTATTTTTACCCGCGGGTCGCCGTTTATGACGACATTGACGGATGGGATACCGCCGATTTCACCGAAGGACACGAATTCTATAATGATTTCAACGACTATAATTTTGAAGTTAATGTTCCGAAGAATTATGTCGTTTGGGCAACCGGCGATTTATTAAACGCTGGTGAAACTCTTCAGCCCGAATTTGCCGGACGTTTGAAAAAATCCCTGACGAGCGATGATGTCATCCATATTGCGACCTTAAATGAATTAACGGGTAACTCGGTAACCGCGCAAAAAGACACCGTTACCTGGAAATGGAAAGCCGATAATGTTTCGGATGTGGCGATTGCCTTGAGCAATCATTATATCTGGGACGGCGGAAGCGTCGTCGTTGACAAAGCAACCAACCGAAGGGCGAGTGTGCAGTCCGCCTACAACGTCGAAGCCAAAGATTTCGAGAAAATGGTCGAATACGGAAAACACGCTTTAGACTGGGCATCGAACAATTTTCCGGGCGTGCCTTATCCTTATCAAAAAACGACTATCGTGCGCGGCGTTGCTGATATGGAATACCCGATGATGGTCAATGACAGCACGCAGCAAGACCCGAACTTTACCAGATTTATCGTCGAGCACGAACTTTTGCATTCATGGTTTCCGTTTTATATGGGCATCAATGAACAGCGTTACGGTTTTATGGACGAAGGCTGGACGACGGCTTTTGAATATCTGATCGGCAAATCAGACTTAGGCGATGAAAAGGCAACGGGATTGTTTAAGCAGTTTCGGGTGGCCGGCTGGATAAAAAATCCTTCAGCCGATGAAGACTTGCCGATTATCATTCCCGGCGAGGCACGCGTCGGCTCAGGTTTTTTTAACAATGAATACGGCAAAGCCGCGCTCGGCTATCTGGCGATCAAGGATCTAATGGGCGATGAAGTGTTCAAAAAAAGTCTTCACGAATTTGTTGACCGCTGGCACGGCAAACATCCGCTGCCGTGGGATATGTTTAATTCTTTTAATAATGCTTCGGGTAGAAATTATAACTGGTTTTTCAATAACTGGTTTTTTAGCAACGGCTATATTGATTTGGCCGTGCAGAGCGTCGCACCGTCAAACAGCGGATATACGGTGACGATCAAAAATATTGGGGGATTTGCCGCGCCGGTCAACGTTATCGTCAATTATGAAGGCGGAACCAGCGAAGTAATTCACCAAACGCCCGAAATCTGGAGCGGCAATCAAAAGGAAGCAACAATAAATATTGCCGCCAAGAAGAAAATAAAATCTATTGTTTTAGACGGCGGCATCTTTATGGACGCCGACGAAACAAACAATAAGTGGGACAACAAATAATCACGACAACAATTATAAATTTTGTATTAAACCGGAGCGCGGACAGCTTGCCCGCGCTCCGGTTTATCAGATTTTTTCGCGTCTGCTATTTTGATTTAAGCTACCTTTTCCGACAACCCAAAGCTAAAATTTATAATTTGGTGACCGTAAAATTCGCTGTGTAGCCGTTCGGGTTGATGCGGACGTTTGAGCTCGGATGCGGCGTAACTTCGCCGAGTTTTATTTCGTAGCCTTCAAACGTTACGGTTTGCGGCTGCAAATTGGTATTTAAATCAAATGTTTTCGACACGCCTTTTGAATTGGTCAATTTCACTGTCACCTTTGCGTTTCCTGCCCAGATGCAGTTCACGCCCACCGGACAGCGCGAATCTTCAACCGCCACGAATTTAATCGTCAATTTACTGCGTGAAGCCTTCGCCTGTTTGTTAAGACGGACTATAACTTGCTGCGCGGTCTGCGCGTTTGCGGTCATCACACTGCCGAAAACCAATGTTAGAATCAAACTTAAAAATAATGTTCTCATAATCTCCTCCAAATCTATCGCAATCGAGGTTTTCTGATTGCTGTCCTTTGAGGATTAATCTGCTTTCGGCGTTGTCAAAAAATATTCTTAAAGCAAATAAACCCTACGGAGTCAACCATTTGGTGCATAACTCTCCGTTTTCGTGCCATTCGAAAAGCGAACGGCGATGACCTTTGACACTCATCTCAAGGCAATCAATTTCTTGGATCGTCGAGGTTACGACAATGAAATTCGCCTTTCCTGCTTCCGATTCTTCGTGGGTCGGTTGGCGGTCAATCAAATCTCCGGGCAGCCCGGAAGTCGGTTTTTTGCTCGGCCGGGTCGGAGCTTCGCCGATATAACAACGCCGTGAAAAAAGTTCGGTCGCGAGCCATTGTTCTTCGTGCAAATCACCGCCGGTGTGAATTGTCGCCGTGCCTTTGACGCGCACCTGAAATTTTTCCTGCGGATGATAAAAGAGCCAGTAAACCTTCGGATTGGCGTTGAGTTCGGCAATTTTGGGCGAGCCGCTGTGCGTGTGAAAAGCAAGGCGCGGTGATTTTCGCCAAAAGCGGCGCAAGACAACAAGTCGCAAACTCGGCTCATTATCAACAACCGTTCCGAAAACAGGCGTGTGAAACGGATGATTGCGGTCAAGCGTTCCCAAATCCAAATTCTTCCAGATTGTCTTTAAAATCTCGCCGTGTGAAACCGGCTTTTCCCACATTTTCGCTTCAGCCATAAACTTGCATTATGCTTTTATTTTATCAATTATCGCGTTGGCAAACTCGGCAGTCTTGGCGGTTCCGCCCAAATCTTTCGTGCGCACCGCGCCTTCGGTAAAAACTTGCATCAACGCCTTTTCCACGCGGTCAGCTGCGTCCATTTCGCCGAGATGCTGCAACATCAAAATTCCCGACATCAAAATTGCCGTCGGATTGGCAATTCCCTGTCCCGCAATGTCGGGTGCCGAACCGTGAACCGCTTCAAAAACTGCGCCTTGTTCGCCGATATTCGCGCCCGGCGCAAGTCCGAGTCCGCCGATGAGTCCCGCGCAAAGGTCGGAAACAATATCGCCGTAAAGATTTTCGAGAACCATCACATCAAATTGTTCGGGACGCATCACCAGCTGCATACAGGCGTTGTCAATAATTTTGTCGTCCGACTCGATGTCGGGAAATTCCTTCGCCATATTGTAGAAACATTCAAGAAAAAGTCCGTCGGAAAGTTTCATAATGTTTGCCTTGTGCATCGCCGTCACTTTTTTGCGCCCGTGAAGCACAGCAAATTCAAAAGCATAGCGGGCAATCCGCGTCGAAGCCTTTTCAGTAATAATTTTGATACTTTCAACCACGCCCGGCACGACGATATGCTCCAAACCGGCATACAAATCTTCCGTATTTTCGCGGACAATCACCAAATCGAGTTCGGGATAGCGGCACTCAACATTTGGTAAAGCCTTGACGGGGCGCACATTTGCGTATAAATCCAAAGCTTTTCTGAGTCCGACATTGACCGACGTAAAACCTTTGCCGATCGGTGTCATTAAAGGACCTTTGAGCGCAACTTTATTGCGTTTGACCGATTCAATCGTCGGTTCGGGCAGTGTCGTGCCGAATTTTTCCAACGCCTGTGCGCCGATAATCTGCGTTTCCCATTCGATGTCAACGCC
>JBDTZT010000296.1:0-5656 GCA_040005005.1 Actinomycetota bacterium | reverse complement strand
TTTAGTTTAACTGCCAACTGCCAGACTGCTACTGCCAATTCTAAAAATATGGCAACACGAATACGCAAAACTACTTTAAGAAATAAAACCGCCGCCGCGCCGAAACGCCGGCGAGCGGCGAAACCGGCGACCCGGCGAACGGCTAAATCGAGCGGAAATTTCGCAAATATCTTTGTGCCGCTGTTTTTTATTTTCTGTATTTTGTTCTGTCTCGGGTTTTTGGGTTTTATGGGTTACCAGACCGTGACGGCTTCCGAGTTTTTCGATGTCAAAAAGATTGATGTGCGCGGCACAGCCCGCGTTTCAAAGAGTGACATCGAAAAAATCGTCTCGAACCAAACCGAAAAATCCGGCGTTTGGAATGCTGATTTGAAGGAAATTAAAGAAAAGGTTGAGACTTTGGAATTCGTCAAATCGGCGGTGGTTTCAAGAGTTTTGCCCGACGGTGTGCGCGTTAATGTCATTGAGCGCGTGCCGAAAGCGGTGGTTCGCATTAACGGCGGAGATTTTTGGACGGATGATGAAGGCGTGGTTCTCGCTGTGGTCGGTAAAACGGAAGAACGTCCGCCGTTTATCCTGCGCGGTTGGGACGAATCGAAAACCGACAAAGCCGTCAAGGACAATCAAACGCGGGTCAAAATGTATCAGAAAATGCTCGATGATTGGAAGACTTTTGACCTTGCGAGGCGCGTCAAAGAAGTTAATTTGACGGCTTTGGATGAACCGAAAGCAATCATCGAAGATTCGGGATTGCCTGTTTTTATTGATTTAGGAAAGGAAGATTTCGGTAAACATCTGCAAAAAGGAATCGAAGCGATTGCGAACAAGGGAAATACATATGAAGGAATTCAATTAGCCGGTCAAAGTATGATCCTGGTCCCTCGACAGAATATTAGAAATTAATTAATCGTCATGATAAATCGTGAAATACACGCAGTTGGATTAGACATCGGCACCAGCAAAGTGCGGTGCGTTATCGGTGAACCTTCGGAGAACGGCTTGATGAATGTCGTCGGGCTCGGGCAATCGGAATCGCGGGGTTTAAGGCGCGGAATCGTGACCACGACCGACGCGGTTGCCGATTCGATCAAACGCGCCGTTGATGAAGCCGAACGCGTCAGCGGGCTGGAAATTCAGATGGCGACCATCAATCTTTCGGGCGAACATCTGCAGGGCGAAAACAAGGGCGGCGTCGTTGCCGTGGCGGGCGCGGGTCGCGAGATTACTGAAGAAGATATGGCACGCGCCGTCGAATCCGCGAGCGCGATGTCGCTTCCGGCAGGTTGGGAAATTATTGACCGTCTGCCGCAGGAATTTATAATTGACGGGCAGGACGGAATTACCGAGCCGGTCGGAATGCGCGGTTCGCGTCTTGAAAGCCGCGTTCATATCGTGATCAGTCCGAGCGCGGGCAAACAAAACATCGTCAAAGCCATCAACCGCGTCGGACTCGAAGTCGAAAATATGATTCTCGAACCATTGGCGGCGGCGGAAAGCACGCTCACCGACGACGATAAGGAATACGGCTGCGCTTTGATAAATATGGGCGCGGAACTGACGAGTCTGATGATTTTCGGGCGCGGCGCAGTGCAGCACACGAAAGTTTTCCCGTTCGGCGGAATGCATTTTACAAAAGATATTGCCGTCGGTTTACGCGTTTCGATTCCCGAGGCCAATAAAATCAAACATCATTACGGATGCGTCGCGGGATTTTTGATTGATGAAAAAGAACGACAGGAAATTATTGAAATTACGCCGGTCGGACGAAACGAAACACGCGGACTGTCGAAAGAAATTCTCTGCGACATAATGCAGCCGCGAGCAATCGAGCTGCTGCAACATCTGGCGCACGAAGTCAATCAAACCGGGGCGCAGATTTCGAGCGGGGTTGTTTTGACGGGCGGCGGTTCGCAGATTCGCGGAATGGTCGAGATTGCCGAACAGGTTTTTGACTCGCCGACGCGGCTCGGATTTGTCAACAAAGATTATTTCGGAGGCTTGGCGGTCGAGGTGCAGGCACCCGAATGGGCAACCGCCTGCGGATTGGCACTGACTTCGATGCGGCAGCAAATTCGGGAACATTCCAACGGGGGAAAGTCACCGACGCGTAAAGTTGCCGAGTGGTTTGAAAGTTTTCGTGAGAAATTCAGATAAATGTAACTTCTGGACTGGATTTTTTATCACAAATCGTTGTATGCTGATTCGCCGTAGGCACAATATCTTGTTGAACGACGAAAAAGTAAACGCCCCAGAAGTTACACCACGTTTTTGCGTTTAAATACACTTAAAAGGAAAGCAATTATAATGACAGACGGTCTTCAAATGAAAAATAACGGCATAAAAATTTTTATTGACGAGCCACCTGTAACGGGTGCAAAAATTAAAGTCATCGGTGTTGGCGGCGGTGGGAGCAATGCCGTCAACCGAATGATTGAAGCAGGCATCAAAGGCGTTGAATTTATCGTCGTCAATACCGATGTGCAAGCTCTCAACGATTCCAAAGCTCCGATGAAAATTCAACTCGGAAGCCGTTTGACACGCGGACTCGGGGCGGGTTCAAATCCGACCATCGGACGCGACGCGGCACTCGAAGACCACGAAAAGATTATGGATGTGCTGGAAGGCGCGGATATGGTTTTCGTAACGACCGGTTTAGGCGGCGGAACCGGAACGGGCGCGGCTCCGGTGGTTGCTTCTTTGGCCATCGAACTCGGCGCCTTGACCGTCGCCGTCGTGACTAAACCGTTCACCGTCGAAGGCAAAAAGCGGATGGCGCAAGCCGAACAAGGTTTAGCCGAACTGCGCGGCTGTGTTGACACGATCATTACGATTCCGAACTCGAAACTCAAAGAGGTCGAGGAAAAAATCTCGATTATGGACGCTTTTCGCCGTGCCGACGACGTTCTGCTGCAAGCCGTGCAGGGCATCAGCGACTTGATAACGACTTCGGGCGTGATCAATCTGGATTTTGCCGACGTTCGCGCCGTGATGAAAGGCCGCGGCGTCGCGCTAATGGGGATCGGCGAGGCAAAAGGCGAGGGCGCGGCGGTCAAAGCGATGAAAGCGGCGATTGACTCGAAACTTTTGGAAGAAAATTCCATCAAGGGCGCGCGCGGCGCACTGATCAATATTACGAGTTCAAAAAATACGGCACTTAACGAAATTGAAGAGGCGATTGCTTTAATCGAAGCCGAAGCGCACGACGAGGCAGATATTATCTGGGGAACGGTTTTCAACGACGAGATGGGTGACACAGTAAAAATTACGGTTATCGCGACCGGATTTGACAGCCAACGCTATGCCGTAATGCCGACGAACGCGCAACCAACGGAACAACCGCAAGCCGTCGGACAATTTAGTGTGCGGACCGGTTTTGCCGCTTCCGAAATCAAGGAAGAAGATATTAATGTTCCGACATTTATTCGCCGACAGGCTGACTGATTTTGATTTTTGAGAAAATTCGGATTTCGGCATTACCAAAACGGTTATGGAGTATAGAAATTAATGAAAGACAGATACGAAACGCAAAATTATCCGCGTCAATCAACCGAGCAGCCGGATGCCCGTAAAAAATCGCCGCCGAGCGAAACAAACGCCGAGATTTATTATTACAAAAAGCAAATTGATTCGCGGACTTTGATGGTCATCGTTTTACTGGACGGCGAAGAGATTGAAGGCACAATCGAATGGTATGACCGCGACGCGCTCAAGGTCAACCGGATTGACGCGCCGAATGTTCTGCTTTTGAAACATAACGTCAAATATATGTTCAAAGCCGAAGACCGCCCTGAAAAAGTAAAGAGTGATTCAAGTAAAAAGTAAAAAGGTAAAACGAGACGGATTTTTACCATTCTACTTTTTACTTTTAATACCTTTGCGCTGAATGTTATTCTGATTTTGTGAATTCCGATTCCAACGAAAAATCCTCCGAACCGGCAGAATTGCGGCTGCCCCGCGTTGGCCTGACAATGGGCGATGCCGCCGGGATCGGTCCTGAAATCGTTCTCAAATCGCTTTCCGAAAAAAGTATTTTTAAGATCTGCCGGCCGGTAATTATCGGCGACGGCGCAATTTTGTGTCGAACGGCGCGGGATTTGAAGATTGAAGTTGATTTTTTGACAGTCAAAAAAGGCGCAGAAATTCCGTGCGCTTCCGAAAAAATAATAATTTACGATTTGGAAAATATCACGGAAGAAATTCGCTGCGGCGAGGAATCTGCGGCAAGCGGAAAAGCCTCCGCCGAATATATCGAAGCTGCCGTCGGGCTTTGGCGTGAAAAAAAGATTGACGCGATGGCGACTGCGCCGATCAGTAAAATGGCGATTCATCTCGGCGGTTACGATTTCCCCGGACATACAGAATTTTTAGCTTTTTTGACCGGCACAAAAGAATTCGCGATGTCGTTTTTTGCCGAAAAATTGCGCGTCGTGTTGCTTTCGACACATGTCAGCCTGCGCGATGCGATTGATTTGGTGAAGAAAGAAAAATTGGTCGAACTGATCAGATTTTCGCACGGGGAAATTTCCAGGCTTTTGAAAAGAAACGCCCGAATTGCCGTCGCCGGACTTAATCCGCACGCTTCGGAAGGCGGAATGTTCGGCAATGAAGAGGAAACGGAAATCTTGCCGGCGATCAAAGAATGCCGCGAAAAATTCGGCCTTGAAGTCGCGGGCGCGTATTCGCCCGACACGATTTTTCTGCGCGGCTTCAAAGGCGAATTTGACGCGGTGGTGGCGTGTTATCACGATCAGGCGACGATTGCCGTCAAATGTTTGTCGTTTGGTGCGTCAGTCAATGTCACGCTTGGTTTGCCTTTAATCAGAACGTCGGTTGATCACGGCACGGCTTTCGATATTGCCGGAAAAAATTTAGCCGAATTTTCGAGTATGACCGCCGCCATAAAATTAGCCGCCGAACTATCGGTAAATTCGTAAAATCGGCAAACTTTAGTTAGAATGAATTGGAAGTCAGAAAAAGGGTCGATTTTTTGTTAAGATGAGTGAAGTTTTAAATAGCGGACTGGCACAGATTTTAGTAGCTGACGATGATCCGGCCATCTTGCGGCTGGTTAAAGCAATCGTCGAAAAGGAAGGCTACGCGGTTGTGACGGCGCGGGACGGTAAAGAAGCCTACAAAATTTTACAGTCGGGCGAGCCGCTCGCGGCGGCAATTTTTGATGTCGTGATGCCTTATATTCAGGGCACCGAACTTGTTCGTTATATGCAGTCGGAAAAGCGCCTGATGAAAATTCCCGTGATTATGATGACGGCCGAGCAGAATTCGCGGCTTTCGTCAGATAGTTTTGCGGCGGGCGCGGTAGCTTTTTTGCCGAAACCTTTTACCAACGCGCAGCTTCAAACAATGCTTAGAATGTTTATCCGAAAAAGCTAAAAGATTTACCTGATAAAAGATAATTTCTAAGAGTTTTTTGAGTTTTGATTCCATATCTTATATTTTGAGTTTTAATTATATTTTAGTTAAGTAAATAATTTTTCGTTTTCTTGACGTAAAAACCAACAAGTGTTAGTTTTCAAATCGAAAGAAATTTTTCGATAGAAGATTTTCGCTTAGTTGATTAAGGAGCAAGTGTCTTGTGTCAAAACGCAAACTGTTGTTGGCAGACGATTCGATAACCATTCAGAAGGTTGTTAATCTG
>JBDTZT010000295.1:0-5669 GCA_040005005.1 Actinomycetota bacterium | reverse complement strand
TCTAATATAATATAAAATTCTTGTGAATATTATTTGAAAGGCTTATTGCTGTCTGTTTTTCAATTTATTTGTTCAATTTTGTCCAACACATAATTTATTGATGTACCGAAACGTCGGATTTTTCTGTTTCGACGAATGATGTTTTACGCGCTTTATGAGTCAAAAAAAATTTCTTTTCTTGCTTGCGATTTTTTTGGTTTTTACGAATTTAAAGGTATTTGCCTTTAACTCGAACGAAACTACGCCGCTCAAATTAAATGTTCCTGTTGCGCAAGATTTCAAAAACGACGAACAGTATTTTTACTCCATAAAGGCGCAAGAAAAAGAAATTGTCGAAATAATTTGCGAGCAAAAAGGAGTTGATATTGAGCTCGCAGCTTTTGCACCAAACGGCGAAAAACTTTCCGTCACCAATGCCCCGACCGGATTTGTCGGGCGCGAAACGCTTGTTTTCATTGCCAAAGAATCTGGCAATTACCAGATCGAATTAAAATCGAGCCGTCCGGGAAATATTGCCGGAAGCTACACAATTTTATTTAATGACGAGCATTTGGCGAATAAAACCGATTTGTTGCGAAGCGCGGCGATGAAACTTTCGGGCGAATCGCGGGAAAGTTTGTCGGGCGCGGAAAATCGTCTCGAAAAATCCGCGCAAGCTCTCGAAAAACTTGAGAAAGCTCTGACAATTTTTGAAAAAATCGATGATTTACCGGGACAGGCAAACATACTTTTTCATCTTGGTTATATTAACGGCAACGAATTCGGCGATAAAGCCAAAGCCCTCGAATTTTATGAAAAGGCTTTGGAGATTTGGTCAAAAATTGCTGATGAAGCAGGCAAAGCAATCTGTCTGACACATCTCGCCGATGAAATGCGCGATTACGATAATTCTGAAAAAGATCGTTCTTATTATGTTAATAAAAGCCTCGACTATTTCAATGAAGCGCTGCTTATAGACCGAAAACTAAACAGTAAATCAGACGAGGCGGTGGCACTTTCCTTTTTATGCCGTTTGTATAATGACACCGGAAGTTTCCAAAAAGGCTTTGAAGCCTGCCGTGAATCGCTGCGAATTGAGGAGAACAATGACCCTTTAACCGATTATCGAAGCTACACAAATCTCGCTTCGCTTTACAACAATTCGGGCGATTCGGAAAAAGCTTTAAAGTATAACCAGATGGCTCTTGAACGAATCTCGATTGTCAAAGATTATCTGAATCCGATTCGCTATGCCTTTGTCAAAAGTAATATCGGCGCCATACTTGCGGCGCAAAAAAGATATACGGAAGCAGAACAAGTTTTACAGGAAGCCTTGAGCATTACCGAACAGATCAAACGACCTTTGTATTCGGGCTATATTCTGGTGCGGCTGAGTAATATCAGCTACGAAACCGACAAATTTCAAGAAGCCTTGGAATACGCTACAAAAGGCGTTGCATTTTATCGTGAAATTGATCCTGCCAAAAGACAATTTGCCTTAAATGCTCTCGGGAAAAGCTACTTTGCGCTCGGACAAATTGATGAAGCGCGAAAACTTTTCACCGAAGCAGTCGAATTAAACCGTCAAAATAAAGACCGTTATGCCGAAGCCGAATCACTCTACAATTTAGCCCAGCTTGAAAATCAAGTCGGGAATATCGAAACCGCGCGGCAGAGTATTGGACAGGCTATCAACAATTCGGAGATTATCCGCGCCCAATTGCTGGGAAAAAATCAGCGCACCTCGTATCTCGTCATTTTGAAAAAATATTATGAACTGGAAATCGAATTACTCATAAAGCTCCACGAAAAAACCGCAGACCCGATTTTTTTGGAACAAGCGTGGCAAAAACACGAAAAAATCAGGGCGCGGAGTTTGCTGGAAAATCTAATCGAAAGCGGTTTGAACATCAACGAAATCGCCCCCGAGAATTTTTTCGTTCAAGCGCAAACTTTGCTCGAAGCGATTGCTAATGCCGAACTCAAACGCGCCGATGCCTTGAAGACTAAAAATCCTGTTCTACAAAAGGAAGCTGAAGCCGATTTACATAAAAATCTTGATGAATATCAGATTTTACAAGAGAAAGTCCGGCAGCTAAATCCGCAATTTTCCGCGATCAATCAACCGCAAGATCCTTCAATTACCGATGCTGAGAAATTGATTGAGGCAGACACGGCGATTTTGGAATTCGCGCTCGGCGAAAAGGAAAGTTATGTTTGGGTAATTCGCAAAGATTCCTTCAAACTTGTCAAATTGGCGTCAAAAGCCGTCATCAATCAAACAGCCCGCGAATTTTATCTGGCGCTGACTGATCGAAGAGCCAAAAACGATAAAACGATAATCGAAAAATCCCAAAATCTGAGCCGCGCAGTTTTACAGCCGCTGGCGGGTGAAATTCAAAATATCAAACAACTGATCATTATCGCCGACGGTTCTTTGCAGTTGATTCCTTTTTCGGCGCTCACGCTCTCACCTGACACGGCTTATCAACCGCTTGCGACGACCGTCGAAATCGCCAATGCGCCGTCATTTTCGAGTTTGATTTTCTTGTGTGAAAACAAAGCCAACCGTCAACCGTCAGCTGATAAATTGTTGGCTATTTTTGCCGACCCGATTTTTCAGGACGATGATGAACGGCTTGCGCTCAATAAAACGACAAATCCGAAAACTCCGCAGAACAGAGCGCAGTTATCGGAAAATTTGAGTCAGGTTCTGCGCGATTTTGGACTCGAACGGCTGGCGCGTCTGCCGTTTAGCGGCATCGAGGCCCGTGAAATCGGGAAATTCGCACCACAGCAGACATTTTTGGCTTTGGGTGCAAATGCTTCGCGGCAGAATTTTTTACGCGGAGATTTTAATTCCTACCGAATTCTGCATTTTGCCACGCACGGTTTTTTGGATCAGCAAAATCCCGACTTATCAGGCCTTGTGCTTTCGCTTTATGACGAAAAACGTACTCCGCAAAACGGTTTTTTGCGCGTCATTGATTTGTATTCTTTGCATCTAAATGCAGATTTGGTGGTTTTAAGCGCGTGTCAGACAGGTCTTGGAAAAGAAACTGACGGCGAAGGAATCGTCGGACTGACCAGCGGATTTATGTTTGCGGGCGCGTCCGGCGTGGTGTCAAGTTTGTGGAAGGTCGAAGACGCGGCAACCGCCGAATTGATGAAACGCTTTTATCGTGCAATGCTCAAAGAAAATCAAACGCCGTCGGCCGCGCTCCGCATCGCCCAAAACGAATTGCGCCAAATTCCGCGCTTTCGTAATCCGAATAATTGGGCTGGTTTTATCTTAACGGGCGAATGGCGATAAGGTAAAAATTCCTGTGAATTTTAACGGCGAACGTGGAAAGTGTATTCGCTAATTGATTCAAAATCGCTTGGCGGGTTTTGTCCTTCGAGATAAATCAGATAAGTCCGGTTTTCTAATTTTTCGGCGGGAAAACTAAAGCTGAGCGATTTCAAATTTGGCGAAGTATAAATCGTGTCGCCGTCGGCAGTTTTCAAAAAGACGCGATATATTTTATATTCACCCGCTTCGGCGGGCAGATTCAAAAGCAAATTGACGCTCTTAATATTCGGCGCAATGGTAATAAATTGTTCTCCTTCGTCCCGCAAAGTTCCGGAAAAAAGCAGGAAAGTTGCAAAACTCGGTGCTTTCGGCAATCGTTGTTCGGAAATTTTTGGAGTTGAAATCGTCTTGACTTCCGGTTGAGTTTTTTGCGGCAAAGTTAATTTTTTATTGGCTTCTTTGTTTTGAATGACCGAATTTGCTGCACCGGCTTTCGGATTTTGATTGCTTGGCTCATCATTTTGAATCACCGAATTTTCTATTTTCGGCGTTGGCTGATTAGCAATCCGGACTTCGGCAACTTCGTCTTTACCAACGTTTAAAGGCAGTAAATAAAAAGCAATCGAGCCGAAAACCAACAATAGAATCAAACAGGTAAAAGCAAGTTGAAACCTTTTTCTTTTGCCGAAAATCGTTTGCCAAAATGAATTCGGCGAAGCCGCGGCAGCGAGATTTTCTTCGGCTTTTTGTTCGCCCGCAATTTTCCATAAACCTTCCGCGACCAGAAGTTTTTTGCGCCGCGCTTCGGTGATCAGATAATTCGTTTCAAACAAATGAACTTCCGCCGGAGAAAGATTTCCGCGCAGATAATCGTCTGCCAATTCCCTTTCGATCATTTGCGCCTGTTCAGTCAAGTCCGCATGGGCGGCACAATTTTCTTCAAAATTTTCCGCTTCCGCCGCGGGCAATTCACCGAGAAAATAGGCTCGGTGTTGTTCCTCGCTTAAAGGTTTCATAAAAGTCTCTGTATATTAAGTGTCATTTTTCCTGCTAAAAATCACAAGAATTACAAAAAAAAATTAAAACATTTTATTAAGGCAGTTCTCCAGATGTCTGCGAAGACGAGAAACTCTATTTCTCAGAACATTTAGCGAAATCTCTTGACGATCTGCCAATTGCTGACGATTTTCAAAAAGTTCATCGGAAGGCAAGTCTTCAAAGTAGCTTAAAAGCAGTTTTTGCTCGTCCTCATACAAACTTTTGAAACATTCGCGGAGCGGATCGAGATGGTCAGTTTCTCCGAAATTCCGAGATTTTCCGTTTTTCAGATAAAACTCGTCATTAGCTCGCGTCCGGATCTGCGCCAAGCGAAGTTTTTCGAGAAAAATATTCTTTGCGACACCGAAAGCGTATTTGGTTAAATCTTCAATTTGTGTATTCTGAGTGATTTTATTCGCCACCCGGTCAATCGTTTCATCGGCCGCTTCATCCGCTTCGTGAATGCCTTTGATCTGAAAATATCTGACCAGCGAATCGCGCAGTTTTGTGTAGGCGAGTGCCGCTTCCGCTTCATCGGCGGAAAAAGCACTGAGCAATTTTGTTAACGATTCTGAGGTTAAAGACTTTGGCATAAACTAAAATTACATGCCTCTAAAAAATAAATGACCGCCCAATTATATCTTTTATTTCACTTTCGGCAACTTTTGCAAATGACAACTTGTAACCGTTTCCGACATTTTTTATCATCAAAGCCAAATGTCAAAAGAATCCGAATCAAAACCCGAACGTGTCTTTCTGATTGATACGATGTCGCATATTTTCCGCGCCTTTTTTGCACCGATGGGCGCCCGGCAAGAACCTTTGCGAAACTCGAAAGGACAAGTAACACAAGCTGTTTTTGTCTTTACGAATATGCTCCGCAAACTGTTGAGCGACGAACATCCCGACTATATTGCCGCCGTTTTCGATTCACCGGAAAAAACATTCCGGCACGATTCTTATGCCGAATACAAAGCAAATCGCGCTGAAATGCCCGCCGATTTATCGGCACAAATGCCTTATATTGTGAGAGTTTGCGAAGCCTTCAACATTCCTATTTTGCGTCATCCGGGTTTTGAAGCCGATGATATTATCGGCACGATGGCGCAGAAAGTCGCCGAAAAAGGAATGCAAGCCGTCATCGTTTCAAACGACAAGGATTTGTGCCAGCTCGTGCGTGACCCGCTGATTGTTTGTATGCGTCAGAATTCGCAAAATCTTAAACGCAAAGTTGCCGTGCCGCCGGTTGAATATTGCGATGAAGCGTGGGTTGAGAATAAATTCGGTCTGCCGCCGACGAAAATCATTGATCTGCTCGGTTTGATGGGCGATGCGATTGACAATATTCCCGGTGCGCCCG
>JBDTZT010000294.1:0-5673 GCA_040005005.1 Actinomycetota bacterium | reverse complement strand
AGTCAGAAGCGAAAAATGCACCGTTCCGATTATTTTATTCAGCTATTTCAATCCGATTTTGCAGTTCGGGTTAAATAAATTTGCCGAAAAATCGCAAGAAGCTGGAATTGACGGCATTTTAGTAACGGATTTGGTTCCCGAAGAAGCGGAAGAGTTTCGCGCGATTTTAGCTGCGAAAGATTTGGCATTGATAATGCTCGCCGCGCCGACTTCAAGCAATGAAAGATTGCGGAAAATCTGCGAAAAAGCAAGCGGATTTGTCTATGCCGTTTCCCGCGCCGGAGTGACAGGCGCACGAACGGCTCTGAGCAGCGAGGCGGAAAGTTTGGTCGGGCGTTTGAGAAATTTTACGGATTTGCCGATTGCGGTCGGTTTTGGAATTTCAAATGCTTCGCAAATAAAAGATACGTGGAAATATGCCGACGCGGCGGTTGTCGGTTCGGCGATCGTCGCCGAAATCGCGCGGCTGACGCTTGTGATGAACGAAAATTCCGTTGAATTTGTCGAAAAGGTCGGTGCCTTCGCGAGAAATCTTTTGCCGAAGTAATTTCTTGCCAACAATTTTGTTTTTCTAACTCTCGTTTGTTTCAAAAATGAGCGTTTTGTATTTGTTGTAAAGAAACGAAACGATCAGCATCAAAATTCCGAGCGATACGAAAACGACTGTTTTGGAAATCGTGTCGAGGTTGGCGATGTCGTAAAAGAAAAGTTTCCCGAGCGTCAATCCAAAAAGCACGATAGCCCCGATCCGCAGATGTTTTTTATGCCCGTAAATTCCCAGAATGATCAAACCGAGCGCGTAAATTCCCCACAAAATGCTCAAGCCGAGTTTGTTGGAATCGCGATAACCGAAAATATCCGTCAAATTCAACAATTCGCTGCTCGAAATAATCAAAAGTGAGGTGTAAAGGGCGAAATCAAAAGCCAGATTCAGCGCGTATTGCGGTGCGCTTTCGATTAAAAACTTCTGTTTGACGTAGCGGAAAGAAGCAAAAAGCAATACGGCGCAAAAAGCGTAAGAAAGATATCTGACGATGATATTAAACAAGCCGTGAATGAAAAACGGCGCGTCTAACACTTGCAAATAACTCTCGCGCAATTCGGAAAGAAAATACAATCCGGCGGTTACAAAAATAAACAACACAAACGAATTCAAGCAAAGATTTGTATAGGCTAAAATGACGTTCTTAAATCTTTTGATGTTGATAAATGACAGCACCGAAAGAAAGAGCATTGTGTAATTTATCTGCCAGATTACATTAAAAAGAACGAGGTCGTCGTCGAATTTAGTAACCCTCTCGCCGTCAGTTGAAACTATATTCGGAAAGGCGGTTTTAACTGCCAAGTAATGAAAATAATTAGCGATTTCAATGCGGAAACAATTATAAAGAACGCCCAAGCCAACCGCCGCAATGATCCAGCCGAATGGCTTTCTCAAAGATTCGTCAAACGCGGTTTCGTAGCGTTCGTCTTTGTTTGTATAAAAAATAAATCCAAAGACGAGCGCGAACAAAAGCGCAGTCACAAAATTGCCGTTAAGAAGCGGAAATTGATTTGCGGCGAGTTGCGCGAAGTCGCGGGATTGTTCAATCACCAACCAATCCATAAAAAGACTGACCAAAGCGAGAAACATCAACGGAAAAGAGAAATATTGGAAAAGCGAAATTTGTTTTGTCCGACCGATCCAAAATAAAATCGCGGCTTCCGCCGTCCAAACGAGCGTCACCCAATTTCCGTCAAGCTGAACGGGAATCGAAATCGTCGCAAAGGTGATGATCAAGGCGGTCAAAAGATAAACCAGATCGTTCGGAAAGAGTTTTAAACGGCTGATCGCCGCCGCGAAAGCAAAATGAATCGCCGCATTGCCAACCGTGAACAGTCCGAGGTAAATTTCAAAGCCTTCACGACTATTGAGCAATGAATAGCCCTGACCATAAAAGATGAACGAATTTATCAGAATCAATGCAACATTTTCGAGCGTGATATTTTCATCGGAGATTAGTTTATAGGCAATAAAGGTCAGGTAAAAAATGAGAAAAAAGACGGTCAGAAATAAAAACGCGAGATTAAAATGTTCCGCAGGTTTGGAAGCGGTCAGATACCAGCCGTAATAAATTGCCCAGGTAAAGAAAAATGATGTGTAAAAAAGCGGTTTCCAGTATTTTTTGAGCGAAATTGCCAGAATTCCGCCGTTGATAATGGCAATATAAGTAAATAAAAACGCAAAATTACCTGAATTATCACTAAGCAGAAACGGGACGCCGTAAGCGCCGACGAGTCCGAGATGAGCGATGATTTGGCGACTGTAGTGAAGCGCGGCAATGACCGTGAAAACCGTCAAAATTATCATTACGACGAAAGCCGCCGATTGCGGAAAAAGATCGTAAAGACTGTATGCAAAATATGTAATGAAATAAAGAATCGCCATCGCCCCGCTCAGCAGAACCGCGCTGAAATTCAGATATTTCGCTTTTAATTTGACCGCTAATCCCAAGAGGCCAAACCCGCAAAGATAGCCTGCAACGATTCGCGTCAGCGGGCTGATCAAATTATTGTCAATCGCATATTTGGCGCCGATGGCAACGCCGATCACCAATATCACGATCCCGATTTTACTGATCAGATTTTCGCCGATAAACTTTTCGATTTCGGATTTTTCCTTTGATTGAAAAGGTTTTGCCGCAGTTTCAAAAGGATTTTTTGTACTTGTTGAATACCCGAAATTCGGAGTTTGCGGTGGTTGATTCGGCGGTCTATTGATGGGCGGCGGTTCAATCCGCGGCGGCGGAACATATTCTCTGACGGGCGGTTTTATTGGCGATTCCTGTGTTTGCGGAGGTTGCCGCATTCCGCGCAGAACATTTAATTCAAAGCGAATTTGAGTGATTTCCTGCTGAAAACTGATCTGTGTCTTGACAAGATTTTCTAATCTGGCCTGCAACCCGGCAATTTTATCATCAACTTCTGCCATATTTGTGTCGGAAATGGATTAAAATTTGACCGCTCGGACGTGTTTTGAAGTGACCAGTTTGATATTAGCTCAAAAGAATCTTTATTGAAAGACTTGAATTCCGTAAATAATGAATTACTTTTTCAGCAAAAATGTAAGTGAAATATCAAAATGCCTTTTCCAAGCGGATTTTTTTCTTTGATAAAAATGTCTTTCGGAGAAAAGTTTTCAAAGCGAAATACATCGCCCGGAATATCTTCGGAAGTAATCTTTTCGGGTTTTTGGGCAAACATATTCAAAGTGGGAAAAAGCAGAGCAAAAACTAAAAATTTCAACAAATTTTTATCGAATAAATGGTTTTGACGGGAAAATTTTGTGATAAAATCTCAGACAAATGAAAATTTCCCTAACGACACCTTTAATTGAACTTCACAAATTTGCTATCACCAATTTATCAACCGCGATGTCGCGTAAATTGGCTATGGCGGTCGCTGCATATGCTTATAAAAATGAAATTTCGGAAGCGACTATCGAGGATTTATTGAATTATTTCCCGATGCGTTATGAAGACCGCTCGAATTTTGTCCAGATTGATCAGCTGATTACCGATACGGAAGCCTCAGTCGAACTTTATGTGCGTGTGGCGGGCGGTTTTAAGGTCGGAAAAAACCGAAGCCCAAAAGCTCCGCCGCTTTATATTTTTGAAATTACCGCCGGCGATGCCGAACGGACGCGCAAACCGGTTGTGGTCTGGTGGTTTGTGTCGGGGAAAATGGCATATCGTATCATAAATTATTACCAATCACGGTTTTCCCGCGGCACACGCTTTGTCGCTTACGGCAAATGGGAATGGGACGGACGCAAAAATACGTTTGCGCTTCGACTAAATAAACCCGACGAGCTCGAAATTTTGCCGAATTTTGAAGATCCGGAAACTTTTGGACTTTTAAAAAATCTAAGTATCACGGAACAGGCAGAAAATCCAAAATCCAAAATCCAAAATCCAAAATCCGAAGATGACGAAGATTTGCTCGAAGACACGGAAAATCCCGAATTTGCAATGATTCACAGCGGTCGCCACGTTCCCGTTTATCGAAAACTCGGTCAATTTCAAACAAAACGCTGGCGCGAAATTGTTTACGCTGTTTTGGATAATCTCGATAAATCGTCGGTTGACGATAAATTGCCGCCGGATTTAATTGCCCGGCAAAAACTCGTTTCGCGTTTTCAGGCAATCAAAGAAATTCACTTTCCGCCTGAAGATGCAAGCATTTCCGAATATGAAATGGCGCGCAGCAATGCCCATATTCGACTTATTTTTGAGGAGTTTTTTTGGGTTTCGTTCGCGCTTCAACTAAGGCGCGGCGAGCGCACAAAAGAACCGAAAGGCACGATTATCGAGATTTCACCGACCACATTTGAGCGTATTGAATCGCTGTTGCCGTTCAAATTAACCGGCGCCCAGAAACGGGTGATTGACCGCATCTTCGACGATATGCAGTCCAATGCGCCGATGAACCGGCTTGTGCAGGGCGATGTCGGAAGCGGAAAAACGATTGTTGCCTTCCTGGCAATGTTTGCCGCAATGGAAAACGGTTATCAAACTGCGCTGATGGCTCCGACCGAAATTCTCGCCGAACAGCACGCCCGCAATGCCAAAAAGATTTTCGCGGAGACAAATTATCGCGTGGATTTATTGAGCGGAAGTTTGAAAGCCGCCGCCAAACGCAAAGTCCAAAACGATATTGCCAACGGTGAAATTCACGCGATTATCGGAACTCACGCAATTATTCAAGATGCCGTTGAATTTGAAAAACTTGGTCTCGCGGTGGTGGATGAACAACATCGTTTCGGCGTTTTGCAGCGCGCCGAACTTCGTGCACGCGGTTACAATCCCGATATTCTAGTGATGACGGCAACGCCGATTCCGCGCAGTTTGGCGATGACGGTTTACGGCGATTTGGACGTTTCCGTGATTGATGAGCTGCCGCCCGGACGAACGCCGGTCAAAACCGTCGTTGTCGGTGAAGACCAGCGAGGCGGCGTTTATAAAGGCATCGAACGCGAAATAAACTTGGGTCGGCAGGTCTATATTGTTTATCCGTTGATTGACGAATCGGAAAAGATGGATTTGAAGGCGGCAACCAAGATGTTTGAAGAACTGCGCGACAAAATTTTTCCGTCTTTTTCGGTCGGTTTGTTGCATGGTAAGATGAAGGGAAGTGAAAAAGAAGAAATTATGCAGAAATTCGTGCGCGGCGATACTCATATTTTGGTTTCAACAACGGTTATCGAAGTTGGGGTTGACGTTCCAAACGCAAGTTTGATGATTATCGAACACGCTGAAAGGTTCGGTTTATCTCAGCTTCATCAGCTTCGCGGGCGGGTCGGGCGCGGGGCCGAACAAAGTTTTTGCGTTCTTTTGACCGGCGATAAAAAAACTGCCGTTGCGCGTGAACGGCTCGGAATTATGGAAGAAACGACGGATGGATTTCGCATCGCCGAAAAAGATTTGGAAATTCGCGGACAAGGCGAGATTTTAGGAACGCGCCAATCAGGTGTGCAGACATTCAAAATCGGCAATATTATTCGCGATTTGGAGATTTTGGAAGAAGCCCGCCGCGAAGCCGAATTTTATATAACACAAAAGCGTCTGACGCAGGAAACATCGAAACTTATCGAGTTTGCAAAAAACGATTCGCGGTTTCGTTTGGCGGGAATCG
>JBDTZT010000293.1:0-5673 GCA_040005005.1 Actinomycetota bacterium | reverse complement strand
AATTTGCTCTTTATCAATAATTGGCGCGTTCGTGGTGTTGGCATTGGCGTTTGAGGCATCCGTCAGCGGCGTTGCCATCGGCATTATTTTTGACGCATTGGTCGGCGCGGTGTCAGTTTTATTTGCGATCGTCGGATACGGTGAATTTTTTGTCAGCAATAAATTTCCGTTCGGGTCCGTCTTTGCGCCTTTGAAATAAAGCCACGCGCTGATTCCGACCAAACTAAAAAACAAAAGCATCACGAAAACCGTTAAAAAAACGGCGACCGGCGTATTTGATTTTTTGACATTCGGCGGCGGAAAACTTTTTCCGGCCGGAAATTTGTTCGGCGTCCAACCGGTGGGCTGAGTTTCACGCGGCGGGTTGATTTGATTTGACGGGCGATTTGAAACCACCGTTTCCTGTTCGCCAAAGGCAACCGTCTTTACCGGCGAACCCGAAACAGGTCGCAGCGGCGAACCGTCCTGCAGGCAAAATTGAAGCGTGTCGTCGGTGTATTGTGATTGGCAGCTCGGACATTGTTTCATATTTTCGCCTCAAACACGGGTTTGTTGCCTATCATAAATTAAAAAGGCAAAAGGCAAAAGGTAAAAGGCAAAAAAAATTTTGAAAGCGCGGCTGACGGCAAGATTAAATTATTGGTAATTGGATAGGTCTTTGGTCTTTGGTCTTTGGGTTTTGAAGGAAATAGCCGATTGGCGATGAATTTCTCACCAAAACACTAATTTTTCAATTTCTTGATTCGAGCCGGTTTAATTTGCCTAAAACCCAAAACCCAAAACCAAAATCCAAAGACCCACATTAGTTACAATTATGTTTTACTTTTGCCTTTTACTTTTTTACTTTTGCTTTAACCGTTTTTACTTTATTATAATTTGACAAATCAACGCATAGATTTTCAGTGAAGAAATTTTTCAGAGAAAAAACAATGAAGTTCAAAATCAATTCAAAAATCATTTTTACAGTTTTGGCAGCGGTTTGCGCCTTAGTCGCTGTTGCGTGTCAAAACTCTTCGACGAATAACGGTTCCGCGACCATCCAAAGTAAAATCCCGGATGCCAACGGCAAAACAAACACATCAAGCAATACTGTCCCGGACGTCAAACCGCCGACGCTGACCGATGTTCCGGTCGGAAACGCGCAAACACCATCCGAAGCCTACCGGATGCTTTTCGCGGCCGTCAAAAGCCAAGACCCGGCAAAGATCAAATCAATGCTCTCGAAAGGTTCGATGGGTTTAGCCGAAATGGCTTCGGGACAGCAAAAGAAACCGGTTGAAGAGGTTGTCAAAAACGGCTTCAGCGAAACGACTTTTGCGGACAATTATCCGCAGATGCGCGACGAACGCGTCAAAGGAAATTTCGGCGCGGTCGAAGTCTGGAACGAATCGCGCAAACAATGGGACGATATTCCGTTTGTGATGGAAGACGGCAGCTGGAAGGCGGCGTTCGGCGACCAGTTCGGCGGCAAATGGCAATCGCCGGGCAAAGGTCAAGCCGTCATCGAACAGGAAAATGCGAATGCGCAAAATCCGGCACAGATGATCAACCCGCTGGCTAACTCGAATACCAATACAAAAATTACCGCTCCGAAAAAATTACCGCGCCCAAAACAATAGTTAAGAGCAAAAGTAATGATAAAAGCGGGACAAATCGCGGAAATTTTAGCGCTTTACCGAAAACACGGCTGGAATTTACGCCGTGTTTTGCTTTCTGACGCGCTGCAAAAAAGTCTTGGCGGCGCGGCGGAAAAACTTTTTGGCGCGGCGGAAATCATTCCGGCGGAAATTGATGCGGCATGGTTTTCGCGTGCGTCAAAGGAAAATCAAGAGGCCTGGGAATTGCGGCGTTTGAGCGAAAATCCGTTCGCTTTACTGGAAGTCTTTGAAGCCGAAGATGAAGAAGAAATCCGCGAAGAAACGCGCCGCGAGATAGAATCGAGATTGAAAAACACGCCAAGTTAAGCAATGTTTCGCAGCGGTTTCGACATCGGCGGCGGGTTTTTCGACATCTATATTTTGCTTGACAAGATAGATTGTCAAGCGCACACTAAACTCTGTTGAAAAATGATGATTAAAGATTTTGGTGCGCGGGTTGAGAGTGTTTGGGAAGGTCTGCGCCCCGTCACAAAAAAAATGTTGGTTGGCGCGTTGCAAGCGAAAAGCGGAAACATCGCCAGTATTCCCGCCCAAAAATTCTCTTACGACACTCAATCGGATTGGGAACTAAGTCGTTTGCTGACCGCGCTTGACGAGCAGTTAAAAGACTTGGACGTTAAAAATAATCCCGAAAAATTAAGCGAAATTACCCAACTCGCGGAAACCTGTATTTTGGTTTTGCAGGCGCAAACCGAATCGGCGGAAGTTTTTATACAGCTGACCGAACGCACCTTAGCGCAGCGAGATTACAAACAAATTGACCGTTTGGCTGATATTCTGGCAGAACGATTTTCGGTCGGTGAAATGTGCGAAATTGCGCGTCAAACGACCAATCCGGCAATTCGTGCGATTGCCATGGAAACAATCGTCTTAATGCCCGTCGAAGAAATCGTGCCGTCGCTTGACGACCCGATTTATGAAGACATTGCCCGCTCCGCACTCGAACAAAAAGCCTTTGAATACGAATCGGAAGAAGCCCGCCGGGTTTTGGAAAATTGGTTTTCGGGTGATGATATTACCGACGAATAAACTTTTTGCGAATTAAACATTAATCTGCGCCGATTTGAGCTGAAACTCTTCGGCGCGGATTTGCGTTTATACACCGATAAAGCTACTTTAGTCTTTAAATTTTCGTTAATTTCGGTCAAAAATTTCGGAGGAATTTTAATGTTTGCAAAACTTTTTGCGCTCCTTTCGCTTTTCATCGGCCTGTTTGCCTTTTCGGCTGCTGCCCAAACAAAACTTTTACGTTTTCCCGACATCGCGGGCGACCGCGTGGTTTTTACCTACGCGAGCGATTTATGGATTGCATCGGCAAACGGCGGCGCGGCGGCAACACGTCTGACCGCGCATCCCGGAATGGAAGTTTTCGCCAAATTTTCGCCCGACGGACGTTGGATTGCTTTCACCGGACAATACGACGGCGACGAGCAAGTTTACGTCGTTTCGGCGGCGGGCGGCGAACCGAAACAATTGACATTTTATCCCGCGAAAGGTCCTTTTGCGCCGCGTTGGGGTTACGACAATCAAGTGTTGGGCTGGACGAACGACGGGCAATCAATCGTTTTTCGTTCACAGCGCGATTCGTGGACGCTGCCCGTCAGCCGTCTTTATAAAGTTTCCGTAAGCGGCGGCACAGCCGAAGCGTTGCCGATGCCCGAAGCCGGTTCGGGAGATTTTTCGCCCGACGGTGCGCGAATGGTTTATTCGCCGCGGACACGTGATTTTCGAAGCGAAAAACGCTACGGCGGCGGACAGGCAAACACGCTTTACATATACGATTTGGCAACCAACGACGCGAAAAAAATCTCCGAAGGCGTGCGTCCGTGGCGCGACGCGATGTGGATTGGCGATAAGATTTTCTTTAATTCCGATATGGACGGAAAATTTAATCTTTACAGTTACGACGTGACCAGCGGAAAAACAACGCCAGCGACTACTTTTAAAGATTGGGAAGTTCGCTGGCCAAGTTCCGACGACAACGCGAGAATCGTTTATGAACGCAATGGCGAACTCGAAATTTACGATACAAAAGCAAGCAAATCAACCAAACTCAACATCAACGTGCCTGACGACGGCATTTATAAACGTCCGCGTAATGTCAATGCGGCGCAAGTTTTGGAAAACGTCGCGCTCGCCCCGAAAGGCGAACGCGTTCTGTTCGGCGCCCGCGGCGATATATTTAGCGCACCGGTGGAAAAAGGCGGAACGCGAAATTTGACGCATTCTTCAAACGCGCACGACAAATTTCCGCGTTGGTCGCCCGACGGCTCGCGCATCGCATATATTTCCGACCGCAGCGGCGAAGATGAAGTCTGGATTCAGGCGCAGGACGGACTTTCCGAAGCCCAACAATTAACAACGGGCGGCAACGCGCAGCGCTATTCGCCCGAATGGAGCGGCGACGGCAAAAAAATCGCATTTTCCGACAAAGACGGGAAAGTTTATATTCTCACTTTGGCTGATAAAAAATTAACGCAAATCGTTGACGCGCCGAACGGACAAATCAACGACTACGAATGGTCGCCAAAGGGCGGGTTTCTCGCATTTAGTATGAACGATAAACCGGCTTCGAATAACGGCGGCTACAATTCGGTTTATGTTTACGACGTCGGCGCCGCAAAATTAAACCGCGTCACCGACCCGATGTTTAATTCCTACAATCCGACTTTTGATCCTTCGGGCGATTATCTTTATTACCTCAGCGACCGCGAATTTGCGCCGCAGATTTCGGGCATTGAGTTTAATTACGCGGGCAATCGTTCGACGCTCATTTATGCCGTCGCGCTTCGCAAAGACGTGAAAAATCCGTTTCCGTCCGAATCCGACGAAGTGGCGATCGTGCCGCCGCCAACGGACGATAAACTCAATCCGCCGGACGAAAAAAAACCGATTGACGAAAAACAACCGCAGCCGTCGGCGCAGCCAACGCCGACGCCGACCGGCACGCCAAGTACGGACGCGATCAAGAAAAACGTGCCTTCCCAAAAACCCGAGATGATTGATTTCGATTCGATCACGACGCGTGTCACGAAAGTTCCGCTACCGGCGGAAAACTATGGCGCAATTTCGGCAAAAACCGGACATTTGATATATTTCGTCGGGGCGGCGTTTTACTACGGGCGACAATCGGATCGCCCGAACAGCTTAAGGATTTTCTCGTTCAAAGACCGCAAGGAAACGACGCTCGGCGAAGGCGTTAATTCTTATTCGCTGTCGGCTGACGGATCGAAAATTATTGTCGGACAAGGCGCGTCATTTATGGTAATGGACGCCACGCCGCAGGGCGCAAACTCCAAAAAACAAGTTTCAACCGCCGGATTAGTGACCGAAATCAACCCGAAAGAAGAATGGAATCAGATTTTCAATGAAGTCTGGCGGCGTTACCGTGATTGGTTTTATGTGCCGAATATGCACGGCTTCGACTGGGTCAAACTGCGCGAGCAATATAAAACGTGGTTGCCTTACGTCGCGCATCGTTCAGATTTGAATTACGTGATTTCGGAAATGATTTCTGAGCTCACCGTTCAGCACGCCTATATTGACGGCGGCGATTTCAATAATCCGCCGCGGGCGCGTGTGGCGCTTCCCGGCGCACGGTTCGAGATTGACAAACCGGCTAATCGTTATAAAATCTCAAAAATCTTTGAAGGCGAAAACGAGGAAGATATTTACCGTTCACCGCTGATGGAAGTCGGTGTGAACGCAAAAGTCGGCGATTATATCTTGCAGATCAACGGCGAGGAGGTAACCGCCGACAAGGACATTTATCAATATCTGCGAAACAAAGCCGATTCGCCTGTCTCGTTGACCATCAATTCAACGCCGAATTTGACGGGTGCGCGGCAGATTTCGTATCGCCCGCTGACCGACGAAAGCAACCTGATCTATCTTGAATGGATCACGGCCAACCGCCGGCGTGTTTCCGAGATGACCAACGGGCGCGTCGGCTACATCCACATTCCCGATATGGGCGCAGCCGGAATCCGCGAATTTATCAAATGGTATTACGGGC
>JBDTZT010000292.1:0-5699 GCA_040005005.1 Actinomycetota bacterium | reverse complement strand
CGTCGCGCCGTCCGATGTCGCCCGTATAAAACCAGCCGTTGCTTATCGCGGCTTCGGTTGCTTCGGGGCGTTTGTAGTAACCTTTCATCACACAATGCCCACGAATGGCGAGTTCACCTAAGTGTCCGTCCGCGACGTCGTTGCCGTTTTCGTCAACGATGCGGACTTCGACGCCCCAGACCGGAAAACCGATCGAGCCCGCTTTTGATTCGCCGTGTTTATTGAACACCGCAACGGGCGACGTTTCCGACAGCCCGTAGCCTTCGGTGATCTTCGTGTTGAATCGCGCTTCAAAACCCTTCAAGACCTCGACCGGCAAGGGCGAGCCGCCCGATTTGCAAAACCGCAGGTTGCAGGAAATTCTTTCCAGATCGAACCGGCCGGCTTCCGCGTAATTATAGAGTGCCCAATACATAGTCGGAACGCCCGCAAAGATCGTAACATTGTGTTTTTCCATCAAGGCAAGCGCATCTTCAGGCGTAAAGCGCGGCAGCAAAACAAGTGTTGCGCGGTTGTAAAATCCGGCGTTCATCTGCACGACTTGTCCGAATGAGTGAAAAAGAGGCAAGGTCAACAAATGAACGTCCAAGTCGCGGCGCGGATACATCGTATCGGAAAGCCGCGCGTTCATCACAACATTCAGGTGTGTTAATTCCGCACCTTTCGGCTGTCCGGTCGTGCCGGAAGTGTAAAGAATTACGGCGGTGTCATTTTCATTCGTTGGTTCGGATTCAAAGACAGACGGCTGATTTTCGATAAATTCCCAAAAGGTGTTTGAGTCTTCAAAGGGCGATTCGGCTTTTTCGTCCGATGTCAAAAGAATAAACTTTTCGCACGTTTCGGTTGCCGTAAAGCCTTTAAATCCTTCAAACCCAAGCGGAAGTGCCGTTGTGCCTTCAAAGCAAAAATACATTTTTGCGTCGGAATCGTCGAGATGATATGCAATTTCGCGTGATTTCAAAAGAATATTAAGCGGCACGACCACTGCGCCAGCCTTTAAAATTCCGTAATAAACCATCGGAAAAAACGGCAGATTCGGCGATGATAGCGCGACTTTATCACCTTTTTTAATACCGATTTCGCGCAAAGCATTGGCGATTTGATTCGCTTTCGCGTTAATTTCGGCATAAGTAAACTCTGCGTCGCCGCAAATCACGGCAGTTCTGTCAGGCACGTTTCGTGCGCTGTCTTCGAGTAAAACGGCAAGATTTAGCATAGATTTTTATTGGAAAATGGAAAATGGATAATTAAAACAGATAACTTCTTCAACCTTTCTTCATTTTCCGTTTTCCGTTTTCCATTTTCCATTTCTTTCAATTATTTTTCGGGCTTCAACGCCGGCCGGCAAAGTTCCGAAACTCAAACAATTATCTTCCGCCAGACGCGAAACACAAAAGGCTTCGGCGACAAAATCGGGCGCGGTTTCGAGCAAAACCGTTGCTTGCAACAGGAGGGCAAATTTCTCGACAATTCGACGCGCACGAAATTCTAGATTCTCTGGATTTGAAAATTCATCTTTCAATTTCAAAACAAATTTATCAAAAAAATCATTTAGACCTTTCGCCGTATCGAGTTCATTAAAAACGGCTTCGATTGTCTTAGGTCTTGAGCGCATCGAGCGCAAAACGTCAAGACATTGCACGTTTCCCGAGCCTTCCCAAACGGAATTGACCGGAATGTCGCGGTAAAGACGCGGCAGCACCGAATCTTCCACATAACCGTTGCCGCCCAAAACTTCCAATGCTTCGCCGACTGCAAAAATGGCGCGTTTGCAATTCCAGAATTTTCCGATTGCCGTCGCCGCTCGCGTGAATAGTTTCGCTTCTTCGCTCGTTTCGGATTCATCAAATCCGCGTGCCAGCCGAAATCCGAGCGCGGTTGCCGCTTCGGATTCGAGCGCGAGGTCAGCAAGCAAGTTTTGCATCAAAGGCTGTTCGATCAGGAGTTTTCCGAAGGCTTTGCGGTGAGCCGAGTGATGAATGCTTTCGGCCACGGCGCGGCGCAGTGTGCCGGCGGAACCGACCGCGCAATCGAGCCGCGTGTGGCGCACCATTTCCATAATATTCGCCACGCCGCGCCCCGGTTCGCCGATGATGCGCGCGTAAGCCGCATGAAATTCGACTTCGCCCGAAGCATTCGATTTGTTGCCGAGTTTGTCTTTAAGTCTTTGAAAATAAAGCGCGTTTTTCGCACCCAAAGGCGTAAAACGCGGCATCAGAAAACACGATAAACCTTTTTCCGTTTGCGCCAAAACCAGAAATGCATCGGACATGGGCGCACTGCAAAACCATTTCCTGCCCGTAATGCGGTATTCGCCATTGTCATTTAACTTTTCGGCAAACGTAATATTGGCGCGGACGTCCGAGCCGCCCTGCGGTTCGGTCATCGCCATCCCGAAAGTCGCGCCGCGTTTTTCCGAAACGGGCAAAAATCTTCCGTCATATTCATTCGATAAAACTTTCGGCAGCCATTCGGCGGCGATTTCAGGATCAAGTTTAAGACTCGGAACAACGGCAAAAGTCATCGTCAAAGGGCAGCTCGTGCCTTCGTCAACCTGTTGTTTTAAAAATGCAAGAGCCGAACGCGCCACATATTTACCTGAAGTTTCGCTGGTCCAAGCCAGACTGTGAGTTTCGTTTTCAATCGAAATCTGCATCAATTCATGATACGAAGAATGAAATTCGATCGCATCAAGCCGATTGCCGAAACGGTCGTGAGTTTTTAAAACAGGCAGATTTTTATTAGCGAGATTGCCGAGTTCGAGCGTTTCGGCACGACCAAGAATCTCGCCGAAGTGCGCAGCATTTTCATTATTCCACGCGCCGCCGTTTGCTTCGACCGCCATTTGCAAAGGCAGATCGGACGTAAAAAGATTGTAATTTTCGAGAGTCGGCGGCTGGTTAAAAGACTTGTCGAAGTTAAAATCTTTAGTCATTCTTTTTTGTCATTGGCTTAACACTAATTTTCTTGTTCCGGTCTTTTCTGAAATTCAATCTAAAATATTTAATTTCGGTAGGCGTATTTTCGTCTGCATCAAGACTGAAAACAAATCCAGTTTCCAATAGTGAGTGTTCGTAATGGTCTTGGTGAAAGGCGGTTGCGTTGCCAACAATGTCAATTTGATCTTTGCTTATGAGATTGCCTTTTGTTTTAACGAGTTCCAGTTGTCCCAGGAGATTCTTATACGCGGTAAAAGTGAGTGGCTTGAAATCTTCGGTTTCTTCCCAATCTGGATGAGAAGTAGAAAAATAATACTTAGGTTCGATTGCCAACTCTGACATACGATTTTGTTTGTCAAAATCTAAGCGATAAACATAAAAACGATTGATGTTAAATAAATTTCGTCTTGTATCGATCGGTTCGCCGAAAATCTGACGACTGACCTGCATTACTTTGTCTTTTTCAGATGCACTAACAATAAGAAAAGAAAATAATAACAAAATTAGACAGAGTAAAATTTTCTTCATATGACTAACATTAATCTTTTGAAAGACGCTCGGCGATCAGTTTATAAACCTGAAAATTGTAAACCAAACCGATGTGCGTTCCCGTGACTTCAAAGTTGTTTTCTTCAAGGCGCGAACGGCAGTTGTGCCAGTCAACGATGCCGTCGGATTTTGTGTAGATTGCAGTTTGCCGCACTTTTTTCGGCAGATAACTTTGCAAGGCATTGACCGCATTGCAGGTGCAATGTCCCGTGTAGCAGTTCGGATATTCGGTTTTGTCGGTTTTTTTGAAAATTCGTTTGCGTATTTTTTCAGACATTTCGATCACTTTCGGGTGCGAACGAACGCCGCGAAACGGCGAGGCCAGCGTCGTCACCGATTCGACCAGATCAGGATATTGCGTCGCCGCCGAACGCGACAGCACGCCGCCCAAACTATGTCCGATGAGATGAACTTTTTTGCCCGTTTCGGCGTGCGCTTTTTTGATAGTCGCGATGAGCTTTTCGGAAAGAGTATTTAAACAATCGGCGTTCCAGCCGATGCCCGAAAGATACGGTTTGTAACCGATGCGGGCGAGCCACAAATAAAGCTCGTAAAGATAAAAATCAGAACCTAAGAACCCCGGCACGACGATAACCGCCGAACCGTCGCCCTTTGGCACGCCGAATCCGAAATAAACGGGCGAAAGATGAAGCAAAGTCCAGTCAACGCCGACCAACGATTCAAACCAGATCGGCAGCGCGGATTCGCGCATTTCCTTGTCAAAACCGGTGATTACTTCAATCTCGTTTCTTAAAATGTCCATAAAATCAGTATAAAATTGAAAATGAGTAATTGATAATTTAAGCGGATTTTATTATCCATTTTCAATTATCCATTATCAATTACTAAGCGTTTGCGCTGGCCGCTTGGTTTTCCAATTTCTCGACCACGGCTTTCAAATCGGCGAAAACTTCGTCCAGAATCTCTTTGAATTTTTCAACATCCGCCATCGCCTGTGCATCAGATGATAAACCGAAGTGAAGAGTTTGATTATAACTTAAGATCGCGCAGCCCAGGCCCAAACCGTAGCCGATCGGCACATACGGGTATTGGACGAGCATTTTTCTACCCGCGAGATAAATCGGTACTTGCGGTCCGGGAACATTCGTTGCGACCATATTAAACGGCGGAAACGGGAGTTCGGCGAGCGCACCGATCATTGATTGCAGCGGTGCAGGCATCATCGTGTAAAGTGCGCCGAGGGTGAGCAAGCCTTCGGCGAGCCGCGCTGTTTTCATTAAATTTGTTTTTTGATGAACGTATTTAAAGCGCGTCGGTAAATCTTCCGTTTCGAGCGGAATTTCGACGGGCAGAATCGAGATCATATTGCCCAATGCGCCGCGCTGTTCCTTTTGCCGCAAACTGACGGGAACCATAAAACGGACGATTTTGTCTTTCGTTGATTGCCCGTGAAATTTGACGTAACGGGCGACGGATTCGCTGAGTAGCGTCAGCACGACATCGTTGACCGTGCCGCCTAAGACATTGCGGATAATTCGCGCGTCGGCAAACGAAAATTCGCTCCACGCCAACCGTCGTTCGCCTGAACACGCGCCATTAAAGGGAAGCATCGGCGGCGGCGTGGTGACGGCGGGCAAAACTTCGCTCAAATGCGGCAAGGCTTCAAGATTTTGCGGGTTCGTCAAATTTGAAACCATATACAGCAAGCCGCCCTGCATCTCCATCAGACGCGCTGAAGTTTCCTGCATCGCGCCAAACAAGGAGTCGAAAAACATTTGCGTCATATCTTTTTTCGGCGTTTCTTCTTTTTTAACTTCAGGTTTCGGCGGCGGGACTGAATCAGGCGTGATGTCAAACAAAATCTTCATCAAATCAACGCCCGAAATTCCGTCAACCATTGCATGATGAACCTTTGCAATCATTGCCGACCGATTGCCTTCGACATTTTCGACAACGTGCAGTTCCCAGAGCGGTTTCCGGCGGTCCATCACTTCCGTCAGAAGCTCGCCCGCGAGCTTGACCAAATCTTTTTCGCTGAAAGACTTCTTTTGTTTGACCTTTAAAATATGCTTTTTGATGTCGAAATCTTCGCAGATTTCCCACGTCGGATGCGCGATATTAAACGGGTCGGGAACGACCTTTTGCAAGTAGCGCGGAATCAGATGGAGGCGCGCATCAATATGTTTGACCAAATCGCGGTGCGTGAGCTTGCCTTCAAAAATGCTCGTCGAACCGATGTGCATCGGGCAT
>JBDTZT010000291.1:0-5699 GCA_040005005.1 Actinomycetota bacterium | reverse complement strand
TTTTGCTATATGGACCGGCTTTTGCGCTATGAAAATTACAAAAAACTAAAAGATACCGTTCGCCAAAAAAATTTAATTGTGATGGTGGCGACTAATGATTTTGAAGAAGCAATGACCCTTTGCGACCGCATCGTGATTATTCACCAAGGCGAAATTTTGCAAATCGGAAACCCGCAAGATATTTATTTAAATCCCGATTCTTCAACCGTTGCATATGTTTCCGGCAGAAATAATTTAATCGAGGCAAGACGTTTAACTTCCAACAAAATCGAAATTCCCGAATTTCAAACAATCAAAGGCGAACATCGTCTTTTCACGCAAAAAACGGAAAAATCGAAATTCGGCGCGATCAATCAAAATCTTATTTTGACAATCCGACCCGAACACATTTCGATTTCGTTCGGCGCTTCTTTTCCCGAAGACAATTTACTTAAAGCCAAAATCACCGACATCCGATTTCAAGGCGCGACAACCCTTGTCGTGCTTGATGCACAAGGATTAACACTCGAAGCATTGGTCTTGCGCCTCGTTGGGCTGAATATCGGCGAAGAATGTATGGTCGGACTTCCGCCTGATCGAATTTTGGTTTTTAAGGATTAGAAAGTTTAGTAGTAGCTTAATAATGGGTTGTCATAATTGAAATCGCTTTCAGTCGGAGCGCGGGCGGAAGCGACCGCCGACGTTGTTTGAAAAACCGCGTAAAAGCCTTCATTTATTTAATTGTTGCATGAAAGCTAAAATTCTGAGCATTTTTCAAACGAAGCACGACCGCTTTCATCCGCACTCCGACTATAAGTCTTTTTATGATTTAATCACTGATGTTACGCAGATACATTTTTAACCATCGAAGATGGCGACAGTGTAAAGCTCCGTGCATGAGCGCGGGGTAAAATTGATAAAACGGACAAAGCTATCGAAGATCGCGACAGGCTGTCGCCAGTTTCACGGGCTAAAATCTAAAATTGCGTAACACCAGTTAATTAGGCAAGTTCTTTAACTACTTTTTATCAGGACACTACCAAAACTTTTACAAAATCGGCGTCAAAACAATCTCGAGACGGCGATTTTTTGCTCGATTGGCAACCGTCGTGTTGGCAACAATCGGCAAACTCGCGCCCATTCCTTTCGCTTCGACACGTTCTTGAGTCGCTCCTAAACTAATGATTTTATCAGCAATCGCTTGTGCTCGTAGCTGCGTTAAAGTCTGCAATTCGTCCGCCGTTCCCTTATTGTCGGTGTGCGATTCAATCGAAATTTTGTAATCGGCATTGCCGGCTAAAATGCCCGCCAGCGATGCTATTTTAGGCTGCGCGGTCGCTGAAAAACTGCTGACGCGCGCGCCTTGCCAGAAATTTTCGGGTAAGGTCAGGACAATTCCGCGCTCCGTTTGGCGAACCGTTCCGAACTGTTTCAGATTTTGCAGTAATAAACCTTGATTAACTTGAAATTGCGCTAATTTATTTTGCTGGTCTTGTTGCTGTTGGGCAGTTTGTTTTTCATTCTCGAATTGTTCCAGTTTTTGTTTGTCATTTTGCGCTTCGACTTTTATTTTGCCCAACTCTTCGCGCACTTTGCCGAGTTCGTCGCGTAAATCTTTGATCTGGTTGGCATAATTCAACGCGTCGCGTTCGGCGAGTTCGCGGTTGCGGGTTTCGCGGGCGAGTTCAGCTTTGAGGTCGTTAAGTTGGTTTTGCGCATCGGTGAATTTTTCTTCCGTTTGACGTATTTCAGCATCTTGTTTTGTTTTTTCATTCCGTTTTTCGCGGGCTTCTTTACGGGCAATGGCGGTTTGTTCAGCTTTGACCGCCGAGGAAATCGCCTGTCGCGCCGTAATGTCAATTGTTTCTTCCGGGCGGCTTGACTTCCAGGCATTCTCAGCATTTTGCAGCAGAGTTAGCGCTTGTTGATATTCTTCAGTCGCATCGCGCTCCGCTCCGGCAAATTTTGCCAGCGCAACGGCTTGTTTCGCCTGTAAAATCGTCGAAGGAGTTTTTTGATAATCAACTTCGGCAATTTCCGGAGTTCGTGCATCGCGGAAAAAATCCGACGAATTACCGAAATATTGAATCGCCCGCGTCGTCGCAATCGTTTTTCCGGTCGGCGAATAAGGGCTTAGATTTTCGAGCATTATCGCTTGTGACGGACGACGCACGAGAAAATGCGGTTCCGCCGTAATAATCAACGCAAATGTTTGCAGCGGCGTGGTGACGGAAATTTTTGAATCGAATTCAAAAGTCCCGCGACGCTTGATTTCACCAAGGTTATCAATCTGTCCATCCGGCGAAATCGCCCAGAGAACGTAAGTCGCATAACCTGCGCCGAGTTCAAACGGGCGCGGCATTTTCGAAACTGTAACTTCGACTTCGGTGCCGTTTTTACTGGTCCGTTTGATTCTGCCCTCGCCTTTCATGCGCGGAAAACGCGTGGTTCCGCGAAATTGCGTTATCACAATTTCGTCGAGCGGATAAGTTATCGCGGTCGTCTGCCGCGGAACGTCAACTTGTCCGAAAGTAAAGAGAACGGACGAAAAAATAAATAAAAGTGTCGTTAAAAGTCCGGTTAATTTAATTTTTTGCATAGATTTCTCCCAAAAGCGCGATGCTATAAAAAAGATGCCATAATTCATTTTGAAGTTGCAAACCTTGACTGCTGAGTAATTTCGGATTTCAGATTTCGAAAGTTTTGTTTTGGATTTGGAATCTGAAATTTGGAATTTGGAATTCCACTAAATAAAAAGTATATTCAAACTTTTGCAAGGCGATGAAGGAATTAAAAAGACTACTCAAATATCTTCGCCCGTATTGGCTGATTTTCGTAATTGCCGCCGTCGCGATGGTTCTCGGCGCAGTTTTTGAAACGGCGACGGGCGCACTTTTGGTACCGATTTTTGATCAATTTCTGACCAATCCCTCGCAAAAATCCAAAACGCTCTTTGATTTGCACAATCTTATTCCACGCGACGATTGGTTTCGCGCGTGGGTGATGATTTCCGTTTTACTGCTCGGTTTTACGATTGCCAAAGGCATCGCTGAATATTTTTCGTCTTATTTGATGGCTAAGATCGGACAATCGGCGGTTTTGGATTTGCGGAAAGAACTTTACGAACATCTGCTCAACCAATCCAACAGTTTTTTTGAAAAACACCGCACAAATTATCTCGTGTCGCGCCTTGTTAACAGTTGCGCGGCAATCGAACTTTCGGTTTCGTCAAACTTACGCGATGTTTTCCGCGAAGCTTTTATGCTGTTCTTTTTTCTGGCCGCCGCATTTTATTTTAACCCGAAATTAATGCTTGGCGCCTTGCTGATTGCTCCGATCATCGGCGGTTTGACCGCAAAATTCAGCAAATCTCTACGAAAATTGGCCGAAGAATCGTTTGAAGGCAACAAACTTCTGACCGATACGGCGCAGGAAACGCTCGCCAATCAAACAATCGTCAAGGCTTACACCGCCGAAGAACGCGAAAAATCGCGCTTTTTGAAAGTTGCCAATATCATTGCCCGCGCCAATCTGCGTTCGGGAAAAATTGCCGCGACATCGCCGCCGACGATTGAACTGATCGGAATCATCGCCGTCGTTATTTTCTTTTATTTTGGTCTGCGCGAAATAAACGTCGGAAAAATGGACGCGGCCCAATTTTTTACATTTTTATTCTTTTTGTTTCGTAGTTATGATCCAATGCGGAAAATTTCGCGTCAACATAATGAATTAGCAAAAGCATTTGCCGCCGCACGAGATGTTTGGAACATTTTGGACGAAAACGAAATTTTGCCTGAAAAGCCGGACGCAATTGAATTAAAACCCTTGCAAAGTAAAATCGAACTCAAAAATGTTTCGTTCAATTATCAGACGGATGATAAAAAGATTCTGCAAAATATCAGTTTGGAAATTCCCAAAGGGGCGATGATTGCTCTGGTTGGCGAAAGCGGCGGCGGAAAATCGAGTTTGATAAAATTGGTGCAAAGGCTTTACGACCCGACGACGGGCGCGATATTTTGGGACGAAACCGATTTACGCGAGGCTAAACTTTTGAGTTTGAAAAAGCAAATCGCGCTCGTGACGCAGGAAACCGTTTTGTTCAACGATTCGATTCGCTACAACATTTCTTACGGCAATCCGAACGCTTCAGATGAAACAATCACCGAAGCTGCGCGCATTGCATTCGCCGATGATTTTATCCGCGAATTGCCGAACGGTTATGACACTCTCGTCGGAGAGCGCGGAATTTTTCTTTCCGGCGGTCAGCGTCAGCGAATTGCGATTGCCCGCGCCGTTTTAATCAACGCGCCGGTTTTGATTTTGGACGAAGCAACCTCGGCACTCGACACCGAGAGCGAAAGTCTGGTCCAAAAAGCGCTGGCCAATCTGATGCAGAATAAAACCTCGATTGTCATCGCGCACCGGCTTTCGACCATTCGCAAAGCCGATAAAATCGTCGTCATGGAAAAAGGCAAAATTATCCAAACCGGAACGCACAACGAGCTTTTAGAAAAAGGCGGAACTTACAAACGGCTTTACGAATTGCAGTTTGCCGAGGAGGATTTAGCCGCAAAATACACGAATACCACGAATTAAATAATAATTTTGAAATTTTATGTATGATGAAATATCTGATTTTAATGTTGTTGATCGGCTTTCTTTTATTAAATTTTTAGAACTTTTAAGAAAAGATTTAGCTGTAAATTCGGAATATTGGGAAAATAAAACCCTTGATGATTTTCTGGAGGCTTTAAGTCGGTATACCGAGGACATTCAAGCCTTATATGACAATACCGGACAACAGATTAATGCAGATGAACCGTCTTGGAATGTTTTCGCGGATATTTTCAAAAGCGCGAGAATTTATGAATAATATTTTGGTATTCGTGTAATTCTTATAATTCGTGGCAAAATTTATATTATGAAATCAATGACAGGCTTCGGACGCGGCTTTGAATCGAGCGAAACATTCGCCGTCACCGTTGAATTAAAAACCGTCAACAATCGTTTTTTGGATGTCAGTCTCAGGCTGGCGGGCGAACTTGCGTCGCTTGAATCAACCGTCAAACGACAAATCAGCAATCGTCTGGCGCGAGGTCGGGTTGAAGTAAATTTAACTTTTGATCGCACGACGGAAATCAATTATGAATTGAATCGTCCGATGATTGCAGGGTATCTCGCCGTGATGAAGCAGATGCAAGAAGATTTTTCGCTCTCCGGCGAACCGGATTTGAACGTGATTGCGCGGCTTCCCAATGTTCTTTTGCCTCTGAAGGATGACTTGAGCGAAGAATTTATCGTCGGCGTTGAAAAAGCAGTCAATTTTGCGCTCGATGATTTGGAGAAAATGCGCGGAAACGAAGGTGAAATGCTTAAGAACGAGTTGAATTTTCGTTTGACGGAAATTGAAAATCGCCTACCGGCAATCGAAAGCGAAGCGGCCAATGTTGCCGCAGAATATCGCGTTCGCCTGATGAAAAAAATCACCGAGTTTCTGGCAAAATCCGAATCGCAAATCGAAATTGACCAGGCCAGACTCGCGCAGGAAGTTGCATTTTTGGCTGACCGAAGCGATATTTCCGAAGAAATTCAACGTCTGAAAAGCCATCTCGAACAGTTTCGCCAAATTATGAGCGACGAGAAGGATGTCGGCAAACGGCTCGATTTTCTGACGCAGGAATTTAACCGCGAAGCCAATACAATCGCATCGAAAACCAATA
>JBDTZT010000290.1:0-5702 GCA_040005005.1 Actinomycetota bacterium | reverse complement strand
TGCGCGGAGCGGCGCAAAAAATGGGCGAAAAACTAGGTCTGCCGGTTTATTTTCCCTCAAAACATCTTTCGACCGACAACGCGGCGATGATTGCGGCGGCAGGATATTTTCACTTGAAAAAAGGCGAGCAATCCGATTTGCAAATGACGGCGGACGTGACCTTACGTTTGCAGAATTTTGAAAATGAAGACGCGGAGTTGAAACGAAAGAAGGTTCGCTATCGGTTGTAAATTCAACAAAAATAAGAAGAAAAGAACTGTGAATAAGCCTCTTGCTTTTACCTTCGCAGAATCGTTACAATTTAAATAATCTTTATGCGCCGTTTCAGGCAGGAAAAAAGAAATGAAAATTAGATTTATTATTGCTTTTGCGGTTGTTTTTTCAGCTATCGGTTTGAGTCTCTCGTCTAATATTCAAACGACGGAAAGTGCGGTTTCAATAAACTCAAATTCAAAATGCGCGATTGCGTCTTTTCGATCAGCTTATCAGGAATCAAAAGCCGTTTTCGTCGGTGAAGTTGTCAGTGAAGAGAAAAACGGCGATACCAAAACATTCAATTTTAAGGTCGAAAGATACTGGAAAGGCACCGACCAGCAAAATATTGAAATAGATGTGTATGAAACGGCGCGGTATCAGGCTTGGTTTAAGACGGGCGGAAAATATCTGGTTTACGCCACCGTCGCCGAAGACGGTAAACTTCGTGTCGGCAGATGTTCGCGGAGCCGCGATGCCGAAGCTGCAAAGGAAGATTTACAGCAGCTCGGTAAAGGAAAAACTCCGCGTTAAAAATTTTATTTTGGAGAAAAAAGAAATGAAGAAATTAGGATCAAGGGCAGGTTTGTTATTATGTTTTTTAGGTTTGGTCATAAATGTCTTTGGGCAGGGCGTTGCTTCGCCTTACACCTCTCGTTTGCAGACATTTCTACCGGTTGGAGTGGTGACTCGACCGGTTTTAATTAGAAATGCACGTGACGGCAGCAAGCGTTTGTTTATCGTCCAACAAACCGGAATTATCAAGGTTTTACAGCCGGGTGCAGGCGTCCCGACAGATTTTATCAATTTAAGTTCAAAAATCATCGTTCCGACATCAACGGGCGACGAGCGCGGACTTCTCGGATTAACCTTTCATCCGCAATTTGCGACGAACGGCAAATTTTACGTAAATTACACACGGGTTGGCGATGGCACGACCGTAGTCGCGGAATACAAAACCACGACGGGAACAGGCAGTTCAAATCAGGGCGACATTTCAAGCGAAAGAATCTTATTCACTGTTCCGCAGCCGTTTTCAAATCATAACGGCGGAATGGTCGAATTCGGTCCTGACGGTTATTTGTATATCGGAATGGGCGACGGCGGGTCGGGCGACGACCCGGGCAACCGCGCCCAAAACAAGGCTCAACTTCTCGGTAAAATACTCCGTATAGATGTCAATATCCCGGCCGGTTCGCCGAATCCGTATCTGATTCCGCCGACAAATCCTTTTACGGGGATAGGAACAGCGCGATGCGATACGGGAAGCACGACCGACGGAACTACTTGTCAGGAACTCTGGACATATGGAATGCGAAATCCGTGGCGATGGTCGTTTGACCGCGGCGGAACTAATGCGATGTGGGTTGCCGATGTCGGACAAAATGCGATTGAGGAAGTTGACGTTATCACGGGCGGCGGTGGAAACTACGGCTGGCGCGTGTATGAAGGAACCAGCTGCAACACAAATATTGTCGGCAATTGTCCGACAACATTGGTGCAAACGCCGCCGATTTTCCAATATTCACATACGGCGGGACGCTGTTCGATTACGGGCGGTTATGTTTATCGCGGAACGCAGAGAAATTTGCCGAACGGCGCATACATTTACGCCGATTACTGCACGGGTGAAATCTGGCGATGGGACGGCACATCGCAAATTTTACTGCAAGATACGCCGCGCAATGTCATTTCCTTTGGCGAAGATGAGGACGGCGAAGTTTATGTTTGCTATTCAAACGGGCAGATTGACAGGATAATTCGTGCCAAAGCCTCGGCTGATTTTGACGGTGATTTCAAAACGGACGTTTCCGTTTTTCGTCCTTCAACCGGCGTTTGGTATGTCAATAACAGTTCAAATAATACCTATCGAATTCAAGGTTTCGGCTCAACCGGCGATATTCCGACACCCGAAGATTTTGACGGCGACAGCATCACGGACATCAGCGTTTTCAGACCTTCGACGGGCGTTTGGTATCACTACCGCAGCAGCGACAACACCGTTGGAATTGTTCAGTTCGGCGCCAATGGCGATATTCCCGCGGCCGGAGATTACGACGGCGACGCAAAAGCCGATTTTGCCGTTTTCCGCCCTTCGACCGGTGTTTGGTATCGTCTAAATTCGTCTAACGGCGCGGCGGTCATACAGCAATTCGGCTTAAACGGCGACGTGCCGACACCGGGCGATTATGACGGCGACGGAAAATACGATGTTGCTGTGTGGCGACCGAGTAACGGCGTTTGGTATCGCTTAAACAGCACTAACGGTTTGTTTGGCGCGGTCGCTTTCGGCGCCAACGGCGACGTTCCGGTGCAGGGCGATTATGACGGCGATTTTAAAGCCGACCAGGCAGTTTTCCGCAACGGCGTTTGGTACGTTCTGCAAAGTTCGAACGGCAATGCTCAAATAACGAACTGGGGATTAAGCGGCGATATTCCAGTGGTTGGCGATTATGACGGCGACGGGAAAGATGACATCGGCGTTTACCGGCCGTCAACCGGCGTTTGGTATGTTGTGCGAAGTTCAAACGGCACGTTTTTAATTACGCAATTCGGTTTAAGCGGCGATTCGCCCGCGCCAAATTATGATGCGCCGTAAATCAATTACGAATTTCAAATTACGAATTACGAATGTCGGAAATCGTTTTTTTTAATTCGTAATTCGTAATTGGCTTAAATAGCGCGGGCAAGGGTTAGAACATAAACCTTGTCCGCGCCTTTTTTCTTGAGAACTTTAGCGCAATAAGAGGTCGTTGCGCCGGATGTGAAAACGTCGTCAACGAGCAGTATTTTTTCGCCCTTAATAAGTTTTGGTCGCGTTACTTCAAAAGCGTTTTCGACCGTCAAGTCCCGCGCCCGCCGGTCCATCGCGGCGCGGTGCAGCGGCGTATGGATTTTTCGCGCAAGGCTTTGTTTATCAATTTTCAGATTAGCTTTTTTTGATATGATTTCCGCTAAAACTTCCGCTTGATTAAATCCGCGCTCCAAAAAACGTTTTTTTGAAAGCGGCACGGGAATGATTACGGTCGAATCTTGAAAAGGCGAGTTTTCAAAAGCGGAAACAAAAATATTTTTCAGATATTGAGCGACAAAAGGTTCGCGTTTGAGATAGAGAACGGAAGCGGCCAGCCCGTTTTCATAAAGTCCGACAGTGCGCACCGAATCGTAAAAATGTTCGTCGCAAAGATGGCAGAAGGCTTGAAAATTTGACGGTTTTTCCTGCATAAACGCCGAGCATTTGGCACAAAGTGTTTCGCTTCCCGCAAAAATGCGCGTTTTTCGCCAGCATCTTCGGCAAACTACGCCGTCCGCTGAATATTCAACCGATTCATTGCAAACTTGGCAGATTTGCGGATAGGCGAGAGTTAATAGAGAGTCGTAAATTTTCTGAAGCATTTATAAAAGTGAGAAGTGAAAAGTGAAAAATGAGAATTAAAATATTCTCACCTCTCATTTTTCACTTTTCACTTAATTTCTAATCTTCTTCCAACAAACCTTTTTCGACCAGTTCTTGACAACTCAAACAATAACGCGCCCACGGAATCGCGTCGAGTCGTTTCGGATTGATCTCTTTTTCGCAATTCTGGCAGGTGCCGTATTCTTCATCATCAATGCGCTCTAACGCTTCGTTAATTAGAATTAATTGGCGGCTGTCGTTTTCAGAAACCGCCAGCATCACGTTTTTGGAATAATTCCTGACTGCCAGATCAACCGGATCAGGCGTTTCGGAATCGTCAACCGAAAGATCGTTTTCTTTCAGTTTTTTTAAAAGACCTTCGCGTTCGGCGATAAGTTTTTCTTTAATGTCTTTCAAATTCAGTTCACTCATTTTTGATATGGAAACCCTTTTATAATTGTAAATGCTCGATAAAGTTGTTCTAACATTACGACCCGCGCCATTTCGTGCGTAAAGGTCAGAAACGACAAGGATAAACTATAATCCGCTCTTTCGACAACCTCAAACGCGATGCCTTCCGCACCGCCGATGATAAAAGTTACTTCTTTTAGTCCTCGATTTTGCCAATTTTCTAATTTAGCGGCTAAATCGTGCGAAGAAATCGAGCGTCCCTTCACGTCCAATATACAGACGAATGTGCTTTGATTCAGCTTTTCTAAAATTAGTTTGCTTTCGGTTTCTTTGCCGCTGTCTTTAATTTCAACAATTTCGCACCGCACAAAATGCGAAAGGCGCCCGAAATATTCTTCCTGCAACGCCCGCCAATTTTTATCTTTTGTTTTGCCGACCCAAAGAAAGCGAAATATCATTAAAAATAAATACTTGTGCTGTTGTTTGAAAAATCGTGGTTCTCAACTACTTCTAAAATTTTGGCGGCGATTTTCTCTCCGCCTTTGCCCGAAGGTTCAATTTCATTAGCGTAATCGCTTGCTTCGCTACAAATCAAACGCAAATCTAAAAAAGGAAGTCCGAATAAAATTGCCTGGCGAATAATTACATCGTTAAAAGCACATAAAGCCGCCACCGCAATTTTTTGCATAAAAGATTCGGAAAAATTCGGGTAATAAATCGTGCAAACGGCGGTCGGCAAATTTCGGCTCAAAACTGTTTTGAGCATTTCACGATAATGAAACTCAAAATCGCGCGCCCGATTCGACAAAGCATCAAAAACCTCGGCTGACGAATTTACCTGTAAACCTAAAATATCAGCGTTCATTATTGCATTATTTCCGCCAACACTGACAAAGAAATGAGTCGAATCCGGCGGAGCTTCAAGTAATTGCCTGCGGACATCTTCAGCTAAATTTCCGTCAACCGCTTTCAGTGTCGCTTGCCAAGTTTGCGGAATAATCTTTTTCAGATGCAAGATAACATCAGGCTCATTTCCGACATAAGCCTTGTTGTCAAAAATCGAATCTCCAAGCAAAACAATGTGAGTCATAAATTAAAATTCTTCGGGTAATTCAACTTTTCTCGCGTCGCGCCAAAGTCTTTCCAAATCGTAAAATTCACGTGCTTTCTGCTCGAAAATATGGACGATAAAATCACCGTAATCGAGCAAAACCCATTCGGCTGAACTATAACCTTCGACGCGGACGACTTTCGATTTGAATTGTTTTTTGAGTTGTTCTTGAATTTCATCACAAATCGCCTGCACTTGCCGCTGATTTGAGCCGCTCGCAATAATAAAAAATTCCGTGAAACTGGCAATTTCGCGCAAATCGAGCGCGACGAGTGCGAACGCTTTTTTCTCGCTCGCGCAAGTTAAAGCAAGTTTTACTTGTTCGTCAAGTTCGGCAAAAGGCGTTGAGCTTTGTTCGATCTCAATCGAAATGGTTTCGCGCTGTAAAGTTTTTTCCTGTATTTGTTCCATCATTTATAAAGTTCGTATTTTTCGATGTATTTTGCAACCGCTTGCGGCACATCTCCGCGCCAATCGGTGGTGCCGTTTTTAATTTTCTGCCGAATCTCCGTCGCTGAAACATCAATCTGC
>JBDTZT010000289.1:0-5711 GCA_040005005.1 Actinomycetota bacterium | reverse complement strand
TAAAAATAAAAAAAGCAGAACGATTTTCTCATTCTGCTTTTTAGTTTTTTTCAAATTGAAAATTTATTTTACAATCGCGGTCGTGCTTGGCTTTTCCTTCGGATCGTAAGGCGTTGCCTGATATTTTTGGACGGCATCTTGGGCGTTGTCATAATTATCGCCGAGCGCGGCGGCTTTGCCGTAAGCATCGGTGGCGCGGGCGCGATCGCCTTTGGCGTCGTAGGCGTTGCCCATTTTGATTAACGCCCAAACGTAAAGCCACGCCGGACGCGCCGAACCTTGGGCGCCTAAATCACGAACCGCTTTAAAATTATCAATCGCCAGATCATAATTTCTCTGCTGCAGGAATAACAAGCCGAGATGATAATAAATCCACGCATTTGAACGATCTAATTTGAGCGCAGCTTCAAATTGAGCCTGCGCTTCGACGTAATTGCCGTCTTTAAACTGCTCGATTCCGCGCCGCGCAATCGAGGAAATCCGCAAATCGTCGGAGATTCGCAAAATCTTATAATTCGGGTCAATGATCACTTCGAGCGGTTTGCCTTCCGATTCGATGTTGAAATCCGCGCTCGCTTCTTCAATATTGACCGTTACGGTTTTCAAATTATCACTGCCTTCCGAACGAAGCTGAACTTCGAGCGGCAGACGCAGGTTGTCGTAATTTTGCCGAACCGTTCCGCGGGTGATAAATTTTCCGCCGCGGGTGCGGATGATCAGATAATCCGCCTTGAATTCGGGAACGCCCGTGCCTTCGACCCAGCGCGCAAAGAAATAGCGCATATTTTGTCCGGCAATTTCGCTCGTCAACTTTTCAAACTCGTCAACCGAAGCGGTTTTATCGCGGTATTTGTCGAGGTAAGCGCGAATCAATTGATTGAACTTTTGGTCGCCGAGCGTGTCGCGCAAGAGTTTAAAGACCATTGCGCCCTTCGCAAACATTATGTATTGATACGCGGTTGATTGGTCGTCCAGATTCGACGGCGCCCGAACGAGCGATGCGGTTTGTTCAAAAGTCAGGGCTTTTTCAAGCAGTTCGCGGCGCAAATTATCGAGTTTTGCGCCCGTCAAGGTGCTTTCGCGCAATGAAAACGCACTGTATTCCGCCAAACCTTGCGAAAGCCACGCGTCGTCAAAAGATTTTAAACCGACCGTCAAACCCCACCATTGCATCGCGGCTTCGCGCTGCAGACGATCTTCGACCGAATCACGCGACTCGTCAAACAGACGATTCGCCATAAAGATCATTCCCTGCGCCGAATAATATTCAAGACTGTCATCGTCAATCTGCGCGATGATTAATTTCTTTCCGCCGTTCGGCACGCCGTATTTTTTCGTGTAAAAATCGAGTGCCCGTCCAAGTGTTTCGCCGTAAGACGTGACCAATGTTTCGTTGGCGCCTTTCGTGTAAAACTGCAATTCGTATTCGCCGAAACGCAAAGTTTTCGCGGTGTAACGGTCGTATGAAAAATTTCCGGTGAGCGCGGGTTTGGCTTGGACGAAATGATATTTTCCGCCCGCGTTCGTGACCGGCGAATCGCTGTAACCGGCGAGCGTGTAGCCGGCGGGAATCGAAATCGTGATGTCGGAAGTGGCGCGGTCGGCGGCGTAATCGTGAAACGGGAACCAACGCGCCGCATAGAGCAGATAGCCATTATCCGCGCCGACGTAAGCCAGCCGTTTCGTCAAAAGCGGCCCGCCTTCCGCCGAAACCAAAACGCCGCTGTATTTGAAACGCAAAGTGAGCGGCGTTCCCGCCGCGACCGATTCGCCCAGATCAACTTTGACGCTCGGACCCAAATCCGAAACGCCGACCCGGTCTTGCACGAATGTCACCGGATTAACCGAACTCGTCGTTGGTTTCGGAGTTGGTTTGCTTTTCGGTGTGATCGGCGTGGTCGGCGACGGCATCATTGCGGACGAATTCTGGCGTGTAATGCTTTCGATACTAAGCGATCCGTTGAGTTCGAAAGCAACGTTGCGCGTTTCGGCGGCAGGCGTAAAACTCACGTCAACCGTCGCCGTCAATTTGTTTTCGTTCGGCGCCAGTTGGACATCCATTTTGTAATTTGTAATGTCAAAAGCGGTGCGTTGAACCTGCTGTGCCGACGCGCTGAACGCAAAGAAAACGACCGCGGAAACGACTCCAAAAACTCGAAAAATATTCTCTCTCTGATTCTTCATTAATTTACCGTAACTTAAATATTCAACTCTAAAGATTGTGCGTTTTTATGATGTTTTAAATTGTCAATACGTTTGCCTGCACAAAAATACTGTTTTAATCGCTCAAAAAATCAACCGAAACAACCTTTTCCGCAATTTCTTTGCCAAGCGCAACGACCTTTTGATGATCCGGATGAACCGTGTAAAAATCCAAAGCCGCGCGGTCCGGATAAACGGCGACAAGTCCCGTATCGAACGAACGCTCAAGTTGTAAGATGTCGCGCCCGACGCTAAAGCTCAAAATATTCGGAATCACATTCGGCAATGCGCGCAATTTGGCGCGATGCGTTTCGCGCTCTTTTTCAGTGGTTTCGGGCTTGTATTTCCAGCAAACGATATGTGTCAGCATATTTAGATTTTAGATTTTAGATTTCAGATTCACACCATTTTCGCGTAACTTCGTGACGATATGCAAACATCTTTTCGAGTTTTGGCACAATCACAAACGGCGCGGCGAGTTTGCCTAAAAAACTCATTGGCGGTTCGTATTCAACTTCATCGCGCAGAATCGCGCCCGATTCGTGCGGTAAAATGATATGCTGATGCCGCCAACTCGCAAACGGACCGGAAATCTGCACGTCTTCAAACATCTTCGGCGGTTCATATTTTGTATGCTCGGCAACCCAGCGCGACGGGAAAAGCCCGAAAATCTTTTGCTCGATAATCGCCTGTGAACCAATCACGGAAATATCGGCTTTCTGAATGATTTTCGCGTTTTCCCACGGCGGCATCAATCTTTCAAAAGCGTCCGAAAGCTCGTGAAAGGCGAAAACCCGTTCAGGTGCGGCATTAATAATTGATTCTTTAATAAATTTCATTTTCTGTCCCTTTGTTCGATTGCTCAAACGGTAAAATCTGTCTTATACTCAACCATTTCGTAACGTTCGTTCAAAAATGAATCTTTTAACCAATAATCGAATTCCTTCACTCGACGGTTTGCGGACGATTTCCGTCGCGCTGGTTATCACCAGCCATTTTCTGCCGGTTATCGGCAATTACAGCAATGTCGGAATGCTTGGCGTAAAATTCTTTTTCGTCATTTCGGGTTTTCTGATCACCGGATTGCTGCTCAAAGAAATTGACAAAACTTCAAATATCAATCTTATCAAATTTTACTTCCGGCGCACTTTGCGGATTTTTCCGCCTTATTATTTTTATTTGTTTGTTCTCTTTATCGCGCTGAAACTCAATATTATTTCTTTTACGGAAAGCTTTGTTCCCTCGCTGACCTACACCAGCAATTATCTGGTGCCTAACACCTGGGATCTGCTCCATACCTGGTCGCTTTCGGTCGAAGAACAATTTTATCTGATTTTTCCTTTCGTTTTGGTTCTGCTGGGGAAAAGAAAAATTGCGTGGTTGCTCGGCGGTTTGATCTTGATTTGTCCGCTTTTAAGGCTTGCCGATTACAATTTATATAACGAAAGCGCAAAAATGTGGATTTATTACGGCTTTCACGCCAACGCCGACGGGCTCGCCACCGGCTGCTTGCTCGCGGTTTTCTATGAACGGCTGCACAAAAACGAATTTTATCTGAAAATTCTGGGTTCGCGTCTGTTTTTCGTCGCGCCGATTTTGCTTGTGCTGGTCAATTCAATCATTGACCCGCGCCGCTTTTATCTCGGCGCGACGTTTACCATCAGCAATTTTCTGATTGCGCTGTGCATTGATTGGGCAATCACGAATTATAAAAACAACTTTTTCGGAAGATTTCTGAACACTGCGCCGATGGAGCAAATCGGTGTCATGAGCTACTCGATTTACCTGTGGCAGCAACCGTTTTTAAATCACGACGACATTCTTTGGTTTAATACATTTCCCTACAATTTCATCGGAATCGCGCTGTTTAGCTGCATTTCGTATTTTCTCGTCGAAAAACTCTCGCTGCGCTGGCGCGGTTCGCTTGAGAAAAAACTTTTCAAAAAGAAACCTGAAGCCGAAACTCTCTCTGCGTTGGAATCTACGGCAAGTTAGAAAATAGTTTATTTCGATAAAAGTAAATCAGCAAAAAACTTATCAGGAAAACCAACGAGTGATAAATAAGCGATTCAAAATTTCGAGTTCCGTCGTAAATCGAGCCTGAATATTCTTTCCAATGCCAGGGAAAGATTTTGAAAGAAAATTGCGGAAACGGAATTCCAAGATGTTTGTTGGCGATTTCTGCACCCAAATCTACCAAATCGGGAAAAATTGCACCGACAAAACATACTAAAATCAGAATCCGATTTTGTTTTTGCGCGAGAAAAATGGTCAAAGCCAACAGGAAAAGTGTAAAAAACACATCAAGTGTTGAAGACAGCGGATAATTATGCGGCAGAAGATCCAAAATTCCGTGAAGCAAAATTCCAACGAAGAATCCAACCGCAAGTTTTTTCAAATTGGAAGTTTTTTCACCAGGCTTTGCACTTAAAACCGCCGCCGTTGCAATACTTCCAAGCGTATGAAAAATTACATTCATTTTTCCGAATTTTCCGACAGCGACCATTTTGTCAAAAATTCGGTAAATTTTTGTTTGTTATAAGATTTTCCTTCTTCAAGTTCGGAGGTTTCTTGGGAATGCAAAAATGTCCCGTCTTTTTCCAGTACAAAAAGATGCGGATAACCTTTGATTTCGGGATATTTTGCCAGAAATTCGATGTTTTTGTTTTCTTCACTCATATTAATTTTGAGCCAGATAAAATTTTCGTCGCGTATTTTCGCAACGTCCGCATTTTGAATCAGATAATTGTCCATAATGCGGCACCAAACACACCATTCCCCGCCGACATCGAGAATAATTCGCTTATTTTCAACCTGCGCTTTTGTAATCGCTGATTGTAAATCTTCCGCTGCACTGCGGGTCGGGTCAAATTTTTCTCTTTCGACTATTTTTGGCGAAGATTTTTCTTCCGCTGCCACTTTCTTTTTCCCGGAAATTTGCGCGCCCGCGCCCAAAACTCCGATCAATATCAAAAACAAAATACAGATAATTTTTTTCATAAAGCTATGTTTGTAAACTCCGCTAATTTTTTGTTCAACAAATCCCAAACTTTCCGCAAATGCCGCTCTTCAACGCGAATGCTGCCGACCGATAATCGCAAAGTAAATTTACCATTGAGCTTCGTGTGCGACAAATACGCTTCGCCCGAAGCGTTAATGGAATTCATTATTTTTTCGTTGAGCACGTCTAAATCTTCAATGCCGCGCGGACAAGCACGAAAGCACACAAGGGCAAACGGGACGGGCGCGAGCATTTCAAAATCCGGCGAGTCGTCAACCCAATTCGCAAAAAGACGCGCCAGACGGCAATGTTCGCGCAGACGTTCGATCAAACCTTCCTTCCCAAAGTAACGCATCACAAACCAAAGTTTAAGCGACCGAAAACGTCGTCCGAGCTGAATTCCGTAATCCATCTGATTCGTCACGGTTTCCGTAACTTTGAGATATTCGGCGACGAGCGAAAAGGTTTGTTTGAGCAAATCCAAATCTTTGACATACAAAACCGACAA
>JBDTZT010000288.1:0-5729 GCA_040005005.1 Actinomycetota bacterium | reverse complement strand
CCTGATAAACAATGTGATTATCTAAAGGCATTGCCTCCGCGCTGAAGCGGGCAACCAGACAACTTCGCCCGCTTCCGCCGATGTCAACGATGGCTGAAAGCAACGGCGTTGAGCTAAAATGTCCGACACCGTCGTTCGGAAAATTAAAAACTGCATCCGCACCTTTTATTTCTTCGAGAGCAACGATTTTCATCGTGTCGGATTTGCTGTTACACACAATTTGCTGTCCTTTGGCGAACGGCACGAGTGCGAAAACGGTTAATAGAAATGCGGCAAAAGCCGCGCCGATTGATTTTAGTTTCATATTTTCTGTATTCATTTTTTTTCTCCAAAATTAGGTTGATTTTTATCCGAAAAATTGACGAATTAAACGCTGCCAAAACTTGACTTGTTAAATTTGGTTCGGCAGCCTTTTCTCCGTTTATTATTATTTAGGTCGGAAGAAATCAGGGTTTTTAATGCTTGCCCCGGCCGTTGAATTCAAAATGATGGTTGGCAAACTAATAATTAATTGCGCTGCTTTTAATTGAATGTTGTAATTTCTCATATAAATTTCTTTGTCGGGCATTTCGCTTTTGCTATAATTCCCAGCACCGGGTTTTGTTTTCAACGGAATTTATCTTCCAGCGAAAGAATGGTTAAAATCCTTAATTTTGCAGCTAATATTTGCTAATGTTTGCTAACGCGATGGAAAAAGGAACGGAAACAAATTTTTTCTTCGACGAATTTGAAGTTGATTCGCTTAAACGCAAACTGCTCAAAAGCGGTCAGGGAGTTCATCTCAAACCGAAGACTTTTGATTTGCTTTTAACTCTCGTCGAACATCACGGCGAGGTTTTATCGAAAAACGATTTGTTCAATTTGGTTTGGGAAAATCAATTCGTTGAGGAAAATAATTTGACGGTTCACATTGCCGCGCTCCGCAAAGCACTCGGTGAAACGAAAAACAATACTCGTTTTATTATTACCGTGCCGGGACGCGGTTACAGATTCGTCGGCGAATTAAACACTCCGGCCGAAAACGAAACCGCGCTTGAAAGCCGGAAAACCGAACGGTTTGGCATCGCAGAAAGCGAAAATAAAGTTGTTTCGACGGAATTATTAAACGCCCAGGCGATTTCAAAAAACGGGCAGCAGCTATTTAAACCGGCAACCAATGAAATTATCCTGTATCCGCTTAATTCTTCTGCCGGGCTGACTCCGACTGTGAAAACTTCGGGTCTTTTTAAGATTTCAAAAGGTCATCTGACGGCAATATTAGTAGGTTTGGCAATACTGTTGGCAGCTTTTGCCGTATTTATTTATTTTTCCGGAAATAAAAAAACAATTGATTCAGTGGCTGTGTTGCCTTTCGTCAATGTCGGCGCCGACCCGAAAACGGAATATTTATCGGATGGAATTACTGAAAGTTTGATTAATAATCTTTCCCAATCGCCCAATTTAAAAGTCATCGCCCGCAGTTCGGTCTTTCGTTATAAGGTCAGCGAGGCCGATTCTTTGCAATTAGACGTTCGTAAAATTGCCGGCGAACTTGGTGTGCAAGCGGTTTTGACCGGAAGAGTCGAGCAACGCGGCGAAGATTTGATGATCAGTATCGAACTGGTTGACGCCCGTGATAATACAACTATCTGGGGCGAGCATTACAATCGTAAATTTGCGGATGTTTTTGCTGTTCAGGAAGAACTTGCCAGAGATATTTCCGGTAAATTACGTGTCAAATTAAGCGGTGTGTCGCAGCGCGAAGTAGCGCGGCGTGATACAGATAATATCAAGGCTTTCGAGAATTATATGATGGGACGCGCCTACATTCACCGCCGGACCCGCGAAGACCTTTTGATTGCCGAACGTTATTATGAACAGGCAATTAAAGAAGATCAAAATTACGCGCTGGCTTACACCGGACTTGCGGAAGCGTTTGGAAACCTTGGCGTTCGCGGTTATATTTCACCTGTCGAAGGTCGTCAGAAACTTGAAACCGCCGCCCGCAAAGCCGTCGCGCTCGATGATAATCTTGCCGAAGCGCACGTTATGCTGGGTTATTATTTTATGGGTTTCGTGCCTTACAATCTGGCGGAAGGCGACCGCGAACTCAGGCGGGCAATCGAACTTAGCCCAAGTTTGGCGATCGCGCATCTTTATCTGAGTCTTTCGCTTCTGCGGCAGGGAAAACTTGATGAAGGATTGGTCGAGATGCAAAAGGCGCGGGAGCTCGACCCGTTTTCGGCAATTATCGCCCGCCAAGTTGCGCTTTATTATTATCTGAAACGCGATCAGACCCGCGCGCTCGAAATTTTAAGGCAAGCGGATGAAATCGGACCGCCTTTTACAACTACCGCGGAAAACGGAATTTACGTTCAAAGCCGGATATTTGAAGAAACTCTGGCAAAGCTGGCGAAAGAAAAACAACAACGAAAAGACGACCCGATTTTAATTGCGGGAACCGGAATGATTTATGCGGCGCAGGGAAAACGCAGAGAAGCGATTGCCGTCATCAACGAGTTAAAAAACCTTTCGGGAACAGATTTTGGTCACGCGCAATGGATCGCTAAAATCCATCTGTTGCTGGGTGAGAAAGACGAGGCCTTGACGTGGTTGGAAAACGGAGTCGAAACCGGAACGATCGGAGCTTTTTATAAAGACGAACCGCTTTGGGATTCACTTCGCGCCGATCCGCGTTTTGCCGGTTTATTGCGGAAAATGGATATTCTGCAATAAGATTCAAAGAAATCACAATTTTAGAAAAGTGAAGAAGTGATTTCAATCGAAAATTTATTCGAGCAAAGTTTATTCGAATATGACAACAGACAATCACTGCGATTCGGCGATAAAATCCGCGCCCGGAATTTCTTTCTGAACGCTCAAAAGGCGCGTCGGATTTGCAAAAATATAGTTTTTGCCGGAAATTTCCAATTTGTGCCGTGATAGACAATGACAGGCAAAGGTCAAAAAATAAAGATACGCCGATTCGATTCTTTATTTCAGTCGAAAGCGGCGAAGCAATCAGAATCACGGACAAGGAATCGTCTTACCCGCGAGTCTCGCCTGACGGAAAATTTGTCGCTTGCGGTTATGACGATAACGGAAAAATGCGGCTGGCCATTATACCGGTTGAAGGCGGCGAACCGGTAAAACTATTTGACGTTCCCAAAACCTACAACTTTTCCGGCACGATTCATTGGACGCAAGACGGAAAATTTATTACTTACCGAGATTGGGCAAACGGCATCTGGCGGCAAGCGGTCGAAGACGGCGAACCGCAACGACTCGAAGGTTTGCCCGAAGAAAAAATCTACACTTTCAGTTGGTCACGCGACGGCAAACAGCTTGCTTTCACACGCGGCAAAGAAACTCTTGATGCTGTTTTGATTAGCGACTTCAGAAAAAACTAAAACGTTATTTTTGTGAGTGAATCATCGCTTTATTTTTAATTGCTGGTCGAAAATGACAGCATTTTAACCGTAAAAATCGCAAAAATAAAAAAATGATATCTTTATCCGGAAGTTTGTTGAGAATTGACTTTGATATAAAACAGGGGTATAACTTATACGTTTTATACATTTCCCCCCTAAAGACATTTTCTTCCCGGAATAATTATTTTAATCTGTTGAAATTTTACCGGTTTAAATTTCGGTTTATAAAAAAAAACGCTTTATTCCATAAGATTAAAGGATGCACCAGCATCAATTTTACGACCATCGGAGAGAAAAAAAGATGAAGAAATTCCCGCTTAAAGGATTTTTTGCGACAATTTTTATTGTGTTGCTTATCGTCAGCACATTCGGACAACAAGAAGTTTCAATCAAACACCGTGTGAACCCGAACCCGTTACCGGAAGGTGTGGCGCCGGAGATTTCATTTACATCGTCGGGGCACATCAGAGCGGCTTTGACAACCGGCGGCACAACCTCAACCAGCCCGCTGATTGATCACGGCGGACCGGTTATCAATACCCCGACCATTTATCTGATTTGGTATGGCAACTGGAATCAAACAAACGGTTCGGACACACCGGCCGGACAGCAAATTATTCGTGATTGGGCCAACAGCATCGGCGGAACTCCGCATTTTGCTTTGAATTCAAGCTATTCGACGAGCAAACCGATTTCGGGAAATGTTCTCTACGGTGGTCAAACGACCGATACCGGCACGAGAACTCGCCTGACTGACAATCAGATTAAAAATGTCGTTAATAATGCCATTACCAGCGGCCGGTTACCCTACGATGTGAATGGTGTTTATTTTCTCATCACTTCGTCAAATGTCACGGCAAGTTCGGGTTTCTGCACGCAATACTGCGGTTGGCACACCACGGGAAATTTGACAAACGGAAAGGTTCGCTATTCATTTGTCGGAAATGCCAACCGTTGTATTACTTCATGCGCGGCGCAAAGCACGGTCAGCCCGAACAATAATCCGGGCGTTGACGGTTCGATCTCGGTTTTGACGCACGAACTGGAAGAAGCCACGACCGACCCTGATTTGAATGCTTGGTATGATTCGAGCGGCGCGGAAAACGGCGATAAATGCGCTTGGACATTCGGACATTTTCAATTCCAGACGACCAACGGCGCGTGGGCGAATTTGACCTTCGGCGGTCGTAATTGGCTCATTCAACGCAATATGTTTAAGTCGGGAAGCAGTTGGTTCTGTATGATTGATTCGACCCGAAACTAAGATTTATTTTTTAAAAAATAGAGCGGCAGATTTTCTGTGATATTTGCCGATTTATTTTAAAGCAAAAAACCTTTTTGCTTTAAGAAATTCAAAATCTTTGAAGCATTTTCGGAACTGCTCGAAACGAGAGTTTCAATGGTGAGTTCAGCCGCCTCGGGTTTTTCGTAAACGTCGTCAATTCCCGTAAAGCCTTTGATTTCGCCGCGCCGCGCCGCGGCATACATTCCTTTTGTGTCGCGCTCTTCGCAAACATCGAGCGGCGTATCAACAAAAATCTCGACAAAATTTTCGCTTCCGACCAGATCGCGGACTTCATTGCGCGTCGCGCGATACGGCGAAACCGCCGCGCAGATGACCGTGCCGCCGTGACGGACGATTTCCGAGGCGACAAAGCCGATGCGCCGAACATTCGTGTCGCGGTCGCCTTTGGAAAATCCCAAACCTTTCGAAAGATGTGTCCGCACGACATCGCCGTCTAAAACAGTGACACGCCGGCCGCTCTCCATCAAAAGATTGGTCAAAATCGCGGCGGTCGTTGATTTTCCCGCGCCGCTAAGTCCGGTGAACCATAGGCAAACGCCTTGCCGGTGGCGCGGCGGATAGCTTTCCGACAAAATGTGCGCTGTTTCGGGCCGCGTAAACCAGATCGGCAAAGCCTTGCCTTGATACAAAAAATCTTCACGGATTTGCGTTCCCGAAAGCGAAATCGTTTGCGCGCCTTGCTGAATTCTGCTTTTTTCCTCGTAACGATTTTCACCGGGCAAATAAAGCATCTCGTCAAAAGAAACGGCGCCGACACCGATACATTCGGAAAATTTTTCGACGAGTTCGCGCGCCGCGTTCGGCTCGTAAAACGGTTTGCCATTTGAATCAATTCCCGGGCTCGCGTGGTCGCGTCCGACAATAAAAAAATTCGCGCCGTAATTTCGCCGAATAATCGCGTGCCACAGAGCTTCACGCGCTCCGGCCAAGCGCATCGCGAGCGGCAGCAGTGACAGCAAAACTTTATCCGCATCGTAATAATTTTTGATGAGTGAGCGATAAGTTCTGACGCG
>JBDTZT010000287.1:0-5735 GCA_040005005.1 Actinomycetota bacterium | reverse complement strand
GATAATCCTGTGCCGCCCAAAAGACCGCTTTCTCGAGTGGTTGTTTGAGTCGCTACTCGTCCCGCTCCGACAAATTGACTATAAGTAATATTAGGTCCGTTGCTCCACTGCACGATGTTGTTGCCGAAACCGCTATCAATCGAGCCGTCCGCGTTGTAGCGCACCAGACACAAATCAGTTCCGAAAGCAGTGTTGGCGGTTGAGTTGGCTTGGTCTTTCAAAACATCGCACACGCCGCCGAAAACGATTTTGCCATCGGCTTGCCGCTTCAAAACAGTCGGCAGCGAATTGCCTTCAACTCCGGTGAAATCGGTGGAAAAAACCGTGCGAACATAGCCCGTGCCGCCGCCGAACGAAGCATCGGGCACGCCCGACGCGGTAAATTTTCGCAACCAAAAATCGCCCCCGTTTCTTTCAATTCTGCCGCCCGCGATAACCGAGCCGTCCGGCGCGTAATCGCCGGTAAATAGATAAGTTCTGCGTGCCGGATTGACGGTGTCCGCCGGAAAGTTATTTTGCGGCTCGACGTAGTAACCATTCGGTGCGGCAAAAGTTTTGTCGAAATCGCCGTTAAACGTAAATTGGGCTGAAATATTCGGGGCATTTGCCAGAATAATTCCGCAGTAAAGCGCTGTTAAAACTGCTAACTTTACCAGATAACTTTTAATTTGTTTGATTCTCATTATATTTTCTCCTTAAAAATCTGCTTTCAATTAATAAGGCGCGAATTAAAATCAAAACCGCCCACAAAAAAATTATTTCGCAAAAAGTTTAAGGACTCGATAAAATTTACACTTATCGAGTCCTTAAATATATTTCGCTTCTCGTCCGAATTTTTACGCTTTTTTCGCCAATATCCAATTCCGGTCAGAATTGATATTCGGGTCTTCGTTCGGGCTATCGGTGCCGTAAAATTTGCCTTGCCCGTCCAGACATATTCGTGATGCCCGTCTTCGTAATGATAATGTCCTTGCGCCCGCTTGGTGCCGTGCCTGTCAGCCTAGCAGGTGATCAAAGATCAATCACCAAGCCCCTCGGCTTTGAGCGTCAAATAATTTGAGGCAAAATCATTTATCCCTCAATTAATTTTTTTGATTTCAAAATTATTGATTACCTAAATTTAATGCACAACCCCGAGAAATCTTACTTGCAACTTATACGGATGCGCGTATTCATCGATTGTGGTGCGCGCCATCCGGTTATTACCGCCAAAAAATAACTTTGATAAAACCCATCCGAAGGCAATACAAGCGACGGCAATCGCTAAAATCACCCCGACCACAACGGCCGCTTCAGTCGCGGTTAAGGTAACTCCGGCAATTGTAAGAAACCCCGCTGATTCTGTCGAAGCTGCCGTAAATGTGCCGACTTCCGCGGTTACTTCGCCCGCCACAACCAAGTTTCGAGCCACCGAAACACCTCTGATAATTTGTTGGACTTCTTTTGCGGTACAACCGGCCGCCCGCAATTTCTGATTTAATTCGGCAACATTGACATACTTTATTAGGCTTAAATTATCCTTGATAAGTTTGACTGCTTCCGCCCTTTTTTTCATTGCGACCATCCAATCGGTTGCTTTGCCCGATTCCATTAGTAACCGCGCAATTTCTCTTATTATGCTTTCTTCAGTTCCCGCCATTTGTTTTTCTCCTTTATCAATAAATCGTTTGAAAATTTGCTTTCACCAAATAAGGCGCAGGAAAGAGACAAAACCGCCCACAAAAAATTATTTTTTTGAAAAAACTTTGTTATAATCCGTTTCATCGAACTATGAGCCTTGAAAATCAACCAGATGTCACGGTTTTGCTGAATGCCGTCAGCGAAGGCGATGAAACCGCACCGGAAAAACTTTTGCCGCTCGTTTACGACGATTTGCGCCGCCTTGCGCGCGCCTATTTCGCGGGTGAAAAACAGGAACACACGCTGCAGGCGACCGCGCTCGTTCATGAAGCCTATATTCGGCTCGTCAATTGGGAAAACGTTTCGTGGCAAAACCGCGCTCATTTTTTCGCGGTCGCCGCAGATGTGATGCGGAAGATTTTAATTGACCACGCCCGCCGCAAAAACGCGCAGAAACGCGACGGCGGACAAAAGATCTTACTTGATGAAGCGGTTAGTTTTTCAAACGAAAAAGAACTCGATTTATTAAAACTGGACGAAGCTCTTAAAACGCTCGAAAAACTGGATTCACGACAGGCGCGCATTGTCGAACTCAGATTTTTCGGCGGACTTTCGATCGAAGAAACGGCTTATGTGTTGAAAATTTCGGAAACGACCGTCAAACGCGAATGGACTTTTGCCAAGGCTTGGTTTCAGAGAGAATTACAAAGTTGAACGCAGCGGATTTTCAAAAAATCAAGGACATTTTCGCGGCGGTTTCCGAAGCCGAACCGGAAAACCGCCCGCAAATTTTGCGCGAAATGTGTGGCACCGATTCTTTATTGCTCAAAGAAGTTCAATCTCTAATTTCCGTCCACGACGAAGCGGAAAACATCATCGAAAAAAACGCCTTTAATTTCGATTCGCTGACAAATTCCGGCGGTAAAAACTACGACGGCAAACAATTCGGTAATTACAAAATCCTGCGCGAGATCGGGCGCGGCGGAATGGGCGCGGTCTTTCTTGCCGAAAGAAATGACGGCGAATTTCATCAAATAGTCGCACTCAAAATTGTTCGTCAAACGATTTTGGACGATGAAACCGAGCGTCATTTTCGCCGGGAGCGCGAAATTCTTGCCTCGCTCAATCATCCAAATATCGCCCAGCTTCACGACGGCGGAGTTTCCGAGCGCGGCGAAGCCTTTCTGGCGATGGAATTTGTCGAAGGCGCCACGCTTTTGGAATTTGCCGACGCGCACGTTCTTTCAACCCGGGAAAGATTGCAATTATTCTTAAAAATTTGTGCGGCGGTTTCCTACGCGCACCGCAATTTGACGATTCACCGCGATCTGAAACCTTCTAATATTTTAGTGACAACGGGCGGCGAACCGAAACTGCTTGATTTCGGATTGGCAAAGATCATAGACGAAAATTTATCCGACCAAAATCAAACCGCGACCGTTTTTCGCGCCTTTACGCCCGCTTATGCGGCGCCCGAACAGATTTTGGGCAAAAACGTGACGACCGCTGCCGATGTTTACAGTTTGGGCGTTGTTTTTTACGAACTGCTGACGGGTGCCAAACCTTTTCAATTTGAAGGCAAAAGCCTCGAAGAAATCATTCAAACAATCACCAATTCCGAACCGTCCGCGCCTTCGGCTATTACAAAATTCAAATTTCAAATTTCAAATGCCAAGGAAACAGACTTAAATCGCCAATCGCCAATCGCCAATCGCAAATTGAATTCGGATATTGACAATATCGCGCTCAAAGCCCTGCAAAAAGAAACTGAAAGACGCTATCAATCGGTCGAAGAATTTGCCAATGATATTGAACGTCATTTACAAGGCTTGCCGATTCTGGCGCGACCCGCAACTTTTTTGTACCGCGCCTCGAAATTTTTCCGGCGCAACAAAATCGCTGTTTCGGCAACTGTTCTCGTTATCTTATCAATCATCACGGGATTAATTTTTACGCTTTGGCAGGCAAACGAAACACGCAAGGAACGCGATCGCGCCGAAAAACGGTTTAACGATGTGCGAAAACTTTCCAATTCCCTGCTCTTTGAGATCACGCCGCGCATCGAGCGTCTGCAAGGTTCGACCGAAGCCCGTGAACTGCTCGTCAAACGCGCGCTCGAATATCTCGATAGTTTAGCCGTTGAATCGCAAAAAGACGCGACCCTGCAAAGCGAACTCGCCTCGGCGTATGAAAAGATCGGCGAACTGCAAGGCAATCAGGGGAAACCCAATCTCAACGATTTTGCCGGAGCGGTTGACAGTTACGAAAAAGCTCAGAAGATTCGCCTTAATTTATCTACATCGCCCGAAAATCAAAGATTGTTGGCAGAGAATTTTCGGGCGATCAGCAATGCGCATTACTCTCAAAATGATGTCAAAGGTTCTTTTAATGATTCGAATGAAGCCTTAAAAATTTACGAAAAACTGGTTGCCGAAAATCCACAGTCGTTCGATCTGCAAATTGCTTTCATTCAAACTCAAATGGAAAATGGTTTTACTTATTCCGATAATAATCAATACTCGGTGGCGATTCCGATCTTTCAAAAAGTTCTCGACCAGCTTTCAAAATTAGATCAGAGCAATCGCGAAACCAAAAGATTGGCCGCCAAGGCATTCAGCCTGCTTGCCAATGCTCTTTCATGGGATAACAGGCAAGCCGAAGCGGAACCGGAAATGAACAAATCAATCGAAATAATTGAAGATTTGTTAAAAAAATACCCGAACGACACCAATGTTCGGCAAACAACTTTGCAGATTTATTTTCAAGCAAGCGGGATTTATGAAGAAATAAAGAATGACATTGCTCTCAAATTTGCCAAAAAAGCGATGGAAACGGCGACTGTTGCGGTCGAAACCGATTCCGCCGATCTTCAGGCAAAATTAAATCTGGGACGCGCATTTTCCCGGCTCGGAGTTTGTTTAGTGAACGTCAAACAGTTTTCCCGCTCCATTTTTAACTTGCAAAAAGCCGAAACGATTTTTCTTCAATTAAAGGCTCAAGAACCTAAAAATCAAGTTTATCAGCGCGATTTGGCTAAACTCTATGTGCGTTTCGGAGATGCTGAAAGACTCAATCTTGACTTTCGCGGTGCACTTGAATCTTATCAAAAATCAGCCGATCTTTTTGAAAGTATTGCTTCAACCGACGATAAAAATACGCTTGCTCCGCGCGATCTGGCGCAATCTTTGAAGAATGTCGGCGAGCTTTCACTGAAATTAAAGGAAACCGAAAAAGCCCGTCGAAATTATCAAAGAGCCTTTGAGATTCTCAATAATTTGAAAGCCCTGAACGCTCTCGGCGAGGCTGACCGAAAAATGTTCGACGATGTGCAAAGTGCCTTGCAAAAGTTATAAAATCAAACTAATGGTAAAAATTTTCCCGAACATTGAAGAGTTAAACAATTTCGCGGCGGAAAAGTTCGTCGAAATCGCCAATCACTCAATCGAAAAGCGAGGACAATTTACCGTTGCGCTGGCGGGCGGTTCAACCCCGAAATTGCTTTACCGGTCGCTGGCAAGCGACGAATTCAAAGCTAAAATTGATTGGACGCGCGTGTTTTTCTTTTTCGGCGACGAACGAAATGTTTTGCCCGATGATGCTGAAAGCAATTTTCGGATGGCGAATGAAAATCTTTTACAGCCTTTGCAAATTCCAGACAAAAATATTCTCCGTTGGCAAACGGAATTAAAAAATGCGGAAACAATTGCCGAAAATTATGAACAAACAATAAAAAACTATTTTACTTTCTTGCCAGATGATTTCCCGAAATTTGATTTGATCTTGCTCGGAATGGGCGCGGACGGACACACGGCTTCGCTTTTCCCGATGACCGAAGCACTTCACGAAACTGAAAAAATCGTCGTTGCGAATGCGGTAAAAAAACTAAACGCAACGCGGCTGACTTTTACTTTTTCGACGATTAACAATGCCGCAAACGTAATGTTTCTCGTCGCGGGCACGGAAAAAGCCGAAACTTTACGCGAAGTTTTAGAGGGCGAATTTCAGTCGGACAAATTCCCTTCGCAAAATGTAAAACCCAAAAACGGCGAACTTTTTTGGCTGATTGACACAAACGTGGCAAAATTATTAAGCAATAATGGAAATTGAGATAGTTA
>JBDTZT010000286.1:0-5755 GCA_040005005.1 Actinomycetota bacterium | reverse complement strand
TTTGGATAACTTCGGATCACTGCTTCTTAATTCGCTCGGATTATCGCTTTTGCAGGCGACGATAATCAGATTTTGAACTTCCTCGTCACCGCGTTCAGGGCGAACTTTGAAAAGATAAATTTTTGGAAAAACTTGTTTATAGGTTGCAATTTCGGCTTGCAGAAAACGACTCGCCTTGCCCTTGATTGCCCCGCCGACATTGAAAATCGCCACGCCGTCAGCTTTGAGAACGCGGTTGATTTGGGTTACGGCTTCGATCGTTGTCAGTTGAAAAGGAATGGTGAAAAGCGAGCCGAAAGCGTCCATCAGCACGGCGTCGTATTTGTTTGACTCACCTCGATTTAGAAAGATTCTGCCGTCTTCGTGAAAGATTTTGAGATTCGGGTTTTCCGGTAAGCGAAAATATTTTTTGGCGATTTCGGTCATTTGCGGATCTATCTCGACGACCTCGATTTGTTTGTCGGGATAGGTTCTTAAATATTCTTTCGGAAAGGAATAGCCGGCGCCGCCGATGAGCAAGGTTGTTTGAAAATCGGGTTTGAAATGGCGAATAAGATGATAATATTTGGCATATTCGGAGGCGAGTTCGTCGCTCTCGAGATACATTTTCGACTGGATAAAAAAAGGGTCAATCGCCATTGCACGAATCTTTTTGCCGCTTGCTTCGTCTGTCATCGTGAAAATCTGAACGCGGCTGTATTCGGTGTCAATGTCGTGTAAATCGCTTGTTTTGAGCAGATAATAACTTTGCAGTTCGGTCATAAAAATGCCGAAAACGAACAGAATCAAAACTGTCAGATTCGTTTTTGTAACGGCAAACGGAGCAAGCAAAATTGACAAACCAATCAGGCAAAAACCAATCAGATAAAGTGTTTTTGTGCTTCCGACGAACGGAATCAGAAAAAATCCGGCGAGGAATGTTCCGAAAATACTTCCGACGGTTGAAAGCGCGTATAGTCTGCCGACGGTTTTGCCCGAGTCTGCGAGCGACGACATTTTCAGTTTGACGGCGTAAGGCGTGACAAAACCGAGCAAAACGCTGGCCGGGGCAAACAGCAGCACCGCGGCAACGAGCGATTTAATTTCCAAAATCAAAGGACTTTCGGCAATGACCGATAAAACTATGTCTTTAAAAAGAATCGTCACGGCGACCGTTCCGCCCGCGAGAAAGATGATTGAAGCGAGAATTTTAAGGTCAGGCCGGCGGTCGGCGGTTTTTCCGCCAAGCCAGTAACCGAGGCTCAAAGCCGCAAGAATGACGCCGATCAAACTCGTCCAAACATAGGTTGAAGAACCGATAAACGGCGAAAGCAGACGCGAGCCGATGATTTCATAAATCATCACCAACGCGCCGCAGATGAAAACGGTTAATTCGAGAATGATTTTTTTTGGCTTTAAAGAGTTTACAACGTCAGGCATTGAATAACTTTATCATTAAATATTCGGCGGCAAAACAAACGCGCCGATGTGCGATTTGTTGCTGAAAATTGTATTTGATTCATTTTACCCAAACAGGAACCGGCATTTTCATGATGCCTTGCGGGATGGTTTCAAATATTCCATCGCCGTTCATATCGCACAAATAAAACTTTATATAAAAAGCAACATAAGGACCTTGCTTTCGCGCGGTTGATAAAAGATAGCAAAATGGAGGCTGGTTTTTACCTTTGAATTCATTCACCTTCCCGACTACTCTGGTTTCCGATTTTTCCGACTCCGCAGGATTTAAAGGAAACTGAATCAATATTTCATTGGTAGGAAAATATTCGGAACTTAAAATTTTTACTTTTCTGCCGTCTTCAGTTTTCGCATTTTCAACCAAATATTTTTTATTTTTTATCTGAAAATCAGGATTCAGCCAACCTTCATCTTTGACGAGACTTCCGTCATCTTTTTGATAGACTTTTGGGACGGAAGGTGTCGGCGAAAAATTAGCGAAATCATTTCTATCAGTTTTATTTTGAACATTACACGACGCAAGAATGCCGATGAAGCTCACAAAGAAAATTATTTTAACTACATTCACAATCATAAATTCGGCGGCAAAACAAATGCGCCGATGTGCGGTTGATTGGTGTTCAAAGTCGTTTCAAGCGCAAGCTGCAATGCGTCGCGCAAGTTTTCAGGCGTCAAAATCGCATCCAACAACCCGCGCGCCGCCGCATGTTTTGTGTCAAGCTCTTTTTCGTATGTTTCGCGCACTTTTGCCATCTCGCTAAGCATTGCTTCGTCGGGCTGTTTGCCTTCTTTTTTAAGCCGTTCGATTTGAGTTCCGAAAATTGCCATCGCCGCCGAATCGCCTTCCATGACGCCCATCCGGCCGGTCGGCAAACTGAAAATAAAATCCGGATCAAAACCTTGTCCAGCCATCGCGTAGTAACCTGCGCCGGAAGCGTGATTGATGGTCAAAACGAGTTTCGGGACTGTGGCTGTTGCCATCGCTTCGACAAAATGCGCTCCGGCACGAATGATTCCCGAATGTTCGGCTTCCGCGCCGACCATAAAGCCCGAAACGTCCTGAACAAAAAGAAGCGGCGCCCCGTGCCGGTTGCAATTTTCGATAAAATACGCCGTTTTTTCCGCCGATTCGGTATAAACGATGCCCCCGAATTTAGGTGGTTTATCCGGCTTTCCTTTGACCATTCCGCGATGATTGGCGATGATTCCGATCAGAATTCCATTGATTCGCGCCGTGCCGCAGATCATTTCTTTGGCGTAATCGGCTTGAAATTCGTCGAGTTCGCCATCGTCGAGAAAACATTTCAGAACTTCGCGCATATCGTAGGGCGCACGATGGTCTTCGGGCAGAATTTCGTAAAGTTTTTCGGGTAAATTTTTCGGCTCTTGCGGCGAGATAATCGAAACGCGTGTTTCTTCTTTTTTTGGCAATTCCAAAATCAGCGACCGAATTTTTTCGAGACATTCCTGCTCATTGGCGGTGCGGTAATGCGCGACGCCCGAAATTGCGTTGTGCGTCATCGCACCGCCGAGAGATTCATTGTCAATCGTCTGTCCGGTCGCGCCTTTGACGAGATTCGCGCCGCCAAGTCCCATAAACGAAGTTCCTTCGACCATCAAAATCACATCTGAAAGCGCGGGCAAATAGGCACCGCCCGCGACACACATTCCCATCACGGCGGAAATTTGCGGAACTTTCAAATAGCGGCGCATTATCGAGTTGTAATAAAAAATCCGCGCCGCGCCGTATTGACCGGGAAAAACGCCGCCCTGATACGGCAAATTGACGCCCGCCGAATCAACCAGATAAATGATCGGAACACGGTTGCGCATCGCAATTTCCTGGGCGCGAAGGATTTTTTTGATCGTCTCTGGATACCACGCGCCGGCTTTGATAGTTGCATCGTTGGCGACGACCACCACTTCGCGCCCGTAAATTTTGCCGATTGACGTGACGACTGCCGCCGCCGGAGCTTGCCCTTTGTATTCATCGTAAGCAATTAATAGTCCGATTTCCTGTTGGTATTCGTCTTTATCAAAGAGCAAATCAATCCTTTCGCGGGCGGTTAGTTTCCCTTGCGAGTGAATTTTCTCGATTTTTTCCGTGCCGCCGCCAAGTTTTAATTTGTGCTCGAGGCGCAGGAATTCATCGGTCAATTCGTGCAGACGAGTTTTTTTTTCGATTTTCATTCGGGCTAATTTTTGATTTTAGTAATATCTCGAAAAGATTTTCTTTGATTGTATTAAAATAACACAAGAATTTTCGGCTCGCCAAAGTGAAGTTTATTTTGTTGCGGATTTGACGCTTTTGTTTGACTAACCTAACATTTCAAAAGATTTAATTTTATGATTTGCCAAAAATGCCAAGCGGAAGTTGACGACGATTTGATCTTTTGCACAAACTGCGGCGAGCGTCTGATGGATTCAAAAAGCGCAGCGCAAACCGTTTTGATAAATGATTCGGTCGTAACAAAAACTTCCATCGGAAAGCCGCCAAAACCATCTTCAAACGTCAAATGGATTGCGTTGATCATTGCGCTGATTGCGATTCCCGCATCCATTTTCGGCGTTTATTTGCTGACAAATTCAAAGCAGATTGCGCAAAACACCAACAAATTGCCAACGCCGACCGCCACCCGCAAAGCAAATACGAATCAAAATTCAAACGTGAATGTTTCCAACGCAAACGCGAACAGGGAGAACGCCAATATCAACACAAATTCGGCAAAACCGAAGGACAAAACCGAAATAATGAACGAACGCGTCGAAATTGCGCCGAAAGAGCATTACGCCGTGCCGTTTGAGATCGGAAAAGAAAACACAAAGCTCCTCGGCGAAGCGAAACTTTTGGAAGGCGAAAAAATTACCGGATTTGTTTATTTGCAAAAATCCTACGACGAATATTTCCCCGATCAAACCTACAAAATGTTCAGTTTTGAAGGCAAAAAAACGGTTGAAATCAACGCCACGCTGGTGGAAGAAGAATATGTTCTGATTTTTGTCAACGATACCGATAAATCAATGATTATTCAGGGAAACTTCTCGGTTGAATAATTAACGAATATTTTAACTCAAATAATTCAAAATAAATCTATAAGGAAAATCATTTAAAACAGAATTATTTGAATCGTTATACATTCGTATCGTTCTTTTTCTCGCAGTAGGTCTATTGTGATTGTTCCAACCATATAGTTTAATCGTGATTTTCGCTCTTTCAATTTCATCATTTTCCCGGTCAGGATTGGGAATTATTTCCCCAGTTTTTGTATCGTATTGAAAATAATAATCGAAAGAATAATTATCAACATCAGGTTTAAGTAATTTTTTATCAAAGTCTTCCTGCTTCGATTCCTGACATTTTGAACAACAATAAAAAAGGTTTATCCAGACATACGCCAAATGTGGAAATTGAGATTTCGGTCGAAAATGTTCGATCGTTTTACTGCTGACAGTTTCAATCGGAAAACCATCGCAAAATGAACAATGTTTTTCGGTCATTGTCATCAAATCATCTAAAAGTATTTTATTAATTCGCCTGCCATTAAGCTGAGTCCATGAAAAAAGCGCATTAGGATTTGCTTCTCTGCGTTCTTTAAATCTTTTTCCCCATTTTTTATACTTTCCCGTCAGAAAATATGGCGCAGGAAGTCTGACAATTTTCATCATAGTGAGAACTTTTTTCCCTTTCGGCGGCTAAGTTGATTAAGCTCTATCTGAACGATCGCATTCAATTCCTCACTTTGTTCGGCAAGCGATTTTGCTAATCTTTTCAACTTTTTTTCAGCAATCTTTTTGCCGTTTCTGACAATGCCATAAAACTTGTCTAAATCATTTTGAGTTTTTCCGCCGAATTCCTCATCAATTCCGAATATTTCCCTTAAAACGGTCTGATAACTGATTCCGTCTTCCGATTTTACGATGTCGGTAACTTTCGTCTTTCCGTCGTTCAGTTCCAGTTTATAAACCCAAGCATCATCAACCGAATTAACGACAAACGGCGAGTGTGTCGAAACAAAAATCTGCGAATTCTTGAAAAGTTTCTGCACGACTGGCAAAACTTTTCTCTGCCAAGCCGGATGCAAATGCACCTCGATTTCGTCGAGAAGCAAAATCAAATTCTTTTCGGTAATCGGTAAATCGTCCTGCCATTTCAGCAAATCAACTGTGCTAAGAAAATCAGGAATCCAACTTATCAAAGAACGCAAACCATCAGGCAAAACATCGAAATCCAACTCATCGCCGTGAATCTTTAATTTCAATTCATTTGGCTGTCTTTTAAGAACAAATTCAATTTTTT
>JBDTZT010000285.1:0-5759 GCA_040005005.1 Actinomycetota bacterium | reverse complement strand
CAATTTTGTTTTGGAGAATTTTTCCAAAAAAGATTTGGTCGAAGTTGAAAATATATTAGAAAAAAGTGCCGATGCGATTTTTTCCGTTATCAAAAACGGAGTTGAAAAAGCAATGGCACAATACAACTAAGGGATGAAGGATAAAGGATGAATAAGAAAATAATTCAGCCCTCGGCCCTCAGCCCTCAAAATAGCCCTTCTTGCTTTATTGAAAAATAAAGCTGGAAAGCCATAAGGAGGAAATGAAATTGGCAAATAGAGTATATGAAATGATGTATATCGCCGCGCCGGAAACGACGGACGAGGATATTACAAAAATAAATGATGCAATTGGAAGTTTGGTCGAAAAAGACGGTGGAACCGTCGCGGTGATGGAAGGTTGGGGACGGCGCCGACTTGCTTATCCGATAAATAAGAAAACCGAAGGGTTTTATGTTTTATTGGAAATCGAAGGTTCAGGTCAGGAAATTGCCGAACTCGAAAGACGTTTTCGGGTCAATGATACGGTTTTGCGGTATATCACCGTTCGGGTGGACGAAGATCGCAAAGCCGCCGATAAAAAACTCGCAAAACGTGACAAACGTAAAAACCGAAACGGTTCAAAATCAGCTTTCGGCGGTTCAAACGAAGCGGAAACGGATGATGCCTTTGAAGCATAGCATAAAGGAGTTTAAAAAATGGAAAGAGATAACGATTTTAACGATAATGAATTGAATCTGGACGTGAGCATCGATCAGGAAATTGAAAAAATGCCGCGCCGTTTTCAGCGTCGCCGTCCGCGTCAACTGGTTCCCGATTACGTTGATTGGAAAGATGTTGATTATTTGCGACGCTTTATTCCCGAACGGGGGAAAATTATGCCGCGCCGTATTTCGGGTGTCACGGCAAAAGACCAAAGACGGCTCGCACAAGCGATCAAACGCGCACGAACAATGGCTTTATTGCCGTTTGTTGCCGATTAAACAAAGGAGATTTAAAGATTATGGCTACAACAACCATTCTTTTACGAGAAGATATTGATACTTTGGGCGGACGCGGTGAGATCGTCAAGGTGAAAGCCGGTTATGCGCGAAATTTCCTTTTGCCGCAAGGTTTAGCGACTTTGGCGACGAAAGGAAACGTCAAACAAATCGGACTCGAGCGCGCAGCGCTTTTGAAAAAGACAGCCGCCGAAAAAGCAACGGCCGAACACCAAGCCGGACAAATGGGCGACATTTCGCTGGTTTTTGAACGCAAAGCGGGCGACAGCGGAACACTTTTCGGGTCGGTTACTTCGATGGATATTGCCGATGCCTTGAAGGCGAAAGGCTACGAAATTGACCGCCGTAAAATCGTCTTAAAAGACCCGATTAAGGAAACCGGCGATTACACAATCGCCGTCAAACTGCACCGCGAAGTGACCCTGCAAGTTCCGGTCACGGTTCACGCCGAAGGCGAAGAAGTCGCGGCGGCAAAACCTGTCGAAACGGCCAAGACCGAAACGGCGGAGTCTAACGACGAAGCCGAAAGCTAAAAATCAACTCTAAAACAAATCGGTGCCAAATCTTTGTTTGTTCACCTGATATGTAATAGAATCAAAGACTGCAAACTTAAAAAGTTGCGGTCTTTTTTATCAAAAAAATCGAAAATAAATCAAGATTCGTCATTTATTCAGAGTTATTTAACTTACAACTGATGACGGACAGCTGACTTCAACATAGATGAACCCTGAATTTTCACGCGAACAATATTTGGAGAAACCGCTGCCCTCCAGTGCGGAAAGCGAACGGGTGATTTTGGGCGCGATTTTGCTTGATAATCAACTCATTACCCAAGCCATCGAAAAACTTTCCGCCGACGATTTTTATTCTCCGCTTCATCGCCGAATCTTTAAAGCGATGACTGCGCTTTTTGAGCGCAGCGAACGGATTGACCCGATTTTAATCGGCGAAGAACTAAAAAAAGAAGGTGCCATCGAATCAATCGGCGGGATCGCGACGATTACGAATTTAACCTATGGATTGCCGCATTTTTCGGACATTTTCGATTACACCAAAGTCGTCAAAGATAAATCGGTCGTTCGCAATCTCATTAAAGTCTGCAATCAAATCACGAGCGAGGCATTATCGGAAGAAGAAGATGCGAAGGACGTTTTAGACCACGCCGAGCAGCTGATTTTTGCGCTCGCCGACGAACGCACCCGCGAAGGTTTTTCACACGTTCAGCCGATTGCCGAAAGTGTGCTGGCAAAAGTTCAGGAATACGCCAAACGCGAATCGCACGCGCTGACGGGGTTATCAACGGGTTTTCGCGATTTGGACGAGAAAACTTCCGGCCTGCAAAAGACCGATTTGATTATTGTAGCGGCCAGGCCATCGATGGGAAAAACAGCCCTCTGTTTGACGCTTGCCCAAAATGCGGCGATTCTGGAAAAAGCTGTCGTGGCGGTTTTCTCGCTCGAAATGTCAAAGGAGCAGCTCGTGATGCGGATGCTTTCGAGCGAAGCAAAGGTTGATGCGCATCGTTTCCGCACCGGTTATTTGACCCGCGACGAGTGGGGAAGATTGGCGGAAGCAATCGGAACTTTATCCGAAGCGAAGATTTTTATTGACGATACGGCGGGCATTTCGGTGCTTGAAATGCGTGCCAAGACACGGCGTTTGTTTGCCGAACAAAAGAAACTCGATTTGATTGTCGTTGATTATCTGCAATTGATGTCAGGTTCTAAACGAAGCGAATCACGTCAGCAGGAAGTCTCGCAGATTTCGCGTGAATTAAAGGCACTGGCAAAAGAATTACAAGTTCCGGTCGTCGCGCTTTCACAGCTTTCCCGCGCGCCCGAAGCGCGAAATCCGCCGCGTCCGATGATGTCCGATTTACGCGAAAGCGGATCAATTGAGCAAGACGCCGACGTCGTGGCGTTTATTTATCGGGAGGATTATTACAAACCGACCGAGGAAAATGCCGGGATTGCCGAGCTTTTGATTTCCAAACAGAGGAACGGTCCGACGGGAACTGTGAAGTTAGCATTTTTGAAAGAATTTACGAGGTTTGAGAATTATTATGGAGATTACAACAGTAAAGATTGAGGATTTACGCTACCCGATAGGCGAGTTTGACCCGAAGATCGAAGTTACGCCAGAAGTGCGTCAGGAATTGATTCAAACGATCAAAGATTTACCGTCAAACATAACAAAAGCGGTCGAAGGTTTGGGCGAAGCACAACTTGACACACGCTACCGTCCCGAAGGCTGGACCGTCAGACAAACGGTTCATCATATTGCCGATTCGCATATCAATTCGCTGTGCCGTTTCAAACTGGCGATGACGGAAGAAAATCCGTTGATTCGCCAATATTATGAAGACCTTTGGGCGGAGCTTGCCGATAGCTTTCTGCCGATTGACGTGTCGTTGAAAATCATCGAAGGCATTCATTGGCGTTGGTTTACGCTGCTCGAATCGCTGACGGACGAAGACTTTCAGCGCAAGCTCAGACATCCTGAATCGGGCGAATGGACGGTCGAGAAATTTCTCGCACTTTATGCGTGGCACAGCCGTCACCACACGGCGCATATCACGAAACTGCGCGAACGAAACGGCTGGTAGATTAGAAATTAGAAATTAAAATTTAAAAATTTTCAAATACACCAATTTTGATGTTTTTATCTTTGAGCGCGGCATTTATCAATTTGGCAAATTCAAGAGCATTTGCGCCGTCGCCGTGAATGCAGATTGTTTCGGCGTTGAGCGCGATGTTTTCGCCGTTGGTGGCGGTAACCCGTTGCGAGAAAATCATTTCTAAAACTTGGGCGATTACTTGTTTTGAATCGTGAATCAAAGCGTTCGGCTCGCTTCGCGGCGTTAAACTGCCGTCTGTTTGATAGGTTCGGTCGGCGAAAACTTCTGATGCCGTTTGAAGACCGAGTTTTTCTGCTTCGGAAATTAAAATACTGCCCGAAAGTCCGTAAAATATCAGACTTTTATCAATCTTTTTGACGGCTTCGGCAATTGCGCGGGCAGTTTCGACATTTTTTGCCGCCTTGTTATAAAGCGCACCGTGCGGTTTGACATGATTGAGTTTTACGCCGAATGCTTCGCAGACACCTTTTAACGCCGCGACCTGATAAAGAACAATATCGAAAATCTCGTTCGCCGACATTTTCATTTCGCGTCTGCCAAAACCCTGCAAATCCGGAAAACTGGGGTGCGCTCCGATTTTTACGCCTTTAGTTATTGCCGTTTCGACCGTTTGCCGAATAACGGAAGCATCGCCCGCGTGAAAACCGCAAGCGATGTTGACGGACGAGACGTAATCCATCAGTGCGGTGTCGCGGCCCATTTGCCACGCCCCGAAACTCTCGCCCATATCACAATTTAAATCAATCGAATTCATTTTTATGGTTGTCTAAATTTACAAGCCAAACGCAACAAATTCAAATCATTTTCAAACTTAACAAGCAGATTTTCGGCTTCTTCAATCGAAATCAAATGAAATGCGACTTTATCGTTCGTGCAGAGTTGCGCGAGAAGCGGCAAATCAGTCGAAATGACGTTAGCGAGGCGCGGATAACCGCCCGAAGTTTGATGATCAGCCATCAAAACAATCATCTGTCCATCAGGCAAAAGCTGAATCGTCCAGAAATTTACGGCTGACGACACAATTTCCATTGCCGTTTGAAGTTGAAGCGATGCGCCTTGCAGGCGAAAACCCATGCGGTCGGAGTTTTGGGTGATTATAAAGTTTTCATCAAGAAAATTATCTTGGCTCTGCGTCGTCAGAAGTTCAAATTCCGCGCCTTTGAGGACGCGAACCGTCGGAAATTTTGAATAGAATGGAATCAGTGAGTTTGAAACCTTGAAATTTAAATCGGAACCTGGAACCTGAAACTTGGAATTAAAGAAAATTCGATCGTCGCTCTTTAATTTTCTGCCTTCAAAGCCGCCGATGTTTGCTTTTAGATTGGTGCTTGCGCTTCCAAGCCACGTTTCGATTTTGAGACCGCCTTTGATTGCCAAATATCCGCGGTTGCCGAAAATCTTTTGCGTGAATTTTAAGGTCGAACCTTTTTGAGCACAGTGAATTCGCCAGTTTTCCATTATTTTATTGTCTAATTTTGCCGAAAAATCGGCGCCGCCGAGTGCAAATACAGAATCTTCTTCAAAAAATATTTCGGGCGCGGGAAAGTGCATTTCCAAAACAGCCGCTTTTTCATCGTTGCCAAGCAGAAAATTGATGAGCCGCACGGCAATTTTGTCCATTGCGCCGTTTTGATTGATGCCAAAACGCTTAAATCCGTTTCTGCCCAAATCCTGCAAAGTCGTTAAAATTCCCGCTTTGTTGATCAGAATGCTCATCGCTTTGAAGAGTAAAAATTCACTAAATCTCCGGCTTGCAAAGCGCACGGATTTTCGGCATACGGCGTAAAAAGTTCAAACTCGGTTTTGCCGATGATTTGCCAACCGCCGGGCGATTCGAGCGGATAAATTCCGGTTTGTTGCCCGGCAATGCCGACGCTGCCCTTGGGAACATTAAAGCGCGGCGAAAGTTTACGCGGCGTAGCTATATGGGTGTCAACTTCACCCATATAGGCAAACGCGGGCAAAAATCCAAGCATAAAAACACGATATGTTGTCGCCGTAAAAAACTCGACGACTTGATTGATAAGAATCCAGATGTTCAGAGTTTATTAAAAAGACTTCAAAGCTCAGAAGCCCTCAAAGGTAGCTTAACTCGATCTTTCCTTCCTAAAGTCTCACTTTCTTACGGAAGAGAAAAATTC
>JBDTZT010000284.1:0-5765 GCA_040005005.1 Actinomycetota bacterium | reverse complement strand
TTCCGCCAATACACTTCCGGCGAAACCTGCTCCCACAATCAAATAATCAAACATCTTTTTATTTCCTCTTGTTTGTTGTAAAATTAATAATTATTTCTTTAAAATCTGCTAAGAATTCTGTTAAGAGCGACGACTTAGCCCCTGCATTATCAATTCAATTTTACGCTTCAAGGCGTAACTCTTAATTTTTCATTAGCAATTAAACATTCAAAACCCTAAATTGCCTGTCGCCGCTTTCGGCTTTTCGGCAATTGCCTCGTCAATCAACTGCAACATTTCGCCAAAAGTTTTATCCCAACTATAATGAGATAAAAATTCATCCGCCTGCTGTAATCTGGCAGAGTGATTTTCAGCCAACGATTTCTCGCAAGCAGCAACAAATTCTTCCGCCGTCCGTGCGATATTAACTAAACCTTGTTCGCCGTAAGGACGCACAACGTCCTGAATCGGGGTTGAAACCACCGGCAAGCCTGCCGCCAGATATTCCGGCGTTTTTGTCGGGCTAATATACTTGGTTGATTCGTTTATTGCGAAAGGCATCAGCGCGACGTCCCAACCCGAAAGATAAGCCGGTAAATCTTTGTAATCTTTACCGCCGAGATAATGAATATTTTCGCGGTGCGGCAAATCTTCTTCAGCAATTTTGACAACTGGACCAATCATCACAAAATGCCAGTCGGGCCGCACATTTGCCATTTGTCCGAGCAGTTCAATATCCATTCGTTCATCAATCACACCGCAAAAACCGAAGCGCGGATGCGGAATTGATTTTTCGTCTGCCGGTTCTTCCCGGATTTCACGCGCCTGTTTAAAATGTTTGACATCAATGCTCGACGGAAACGCGAAAACCTTAGCGTGTTTGTCTTTTTTGGCTTCGTAAAGACTCTGACCGCCGGTGAAAACCAGATCGGCTTTTCCAAGCAATCTTTTTTCGTTTTCCAGCAATTCCGGCGGTGCGAATTTAAAGGCCGAAAGTTCGTCCATACAATCGAAAACAGTCGCTAACGGCTGAAAATGCGAAGCAAACTCCATTGCCATCGGCGTATAAAACCAAAGCACGAAATCGGCAATGTTTTCCGATTGAATAAATCCGTCAAGCATTTCGCGCTGAATTTCAACGACGTTGCGGATTTCGCGGTCGGAATGCGAAATATGCGGAACAATAACAAACAGATTATCTTCGCGGCGGCTGACCTCTAGCCGCGTCGGTTCACCCGAAAAAATCGGTTCTTCAAAAAAATAGACGTTTATATTTTTGGCGAACCGGCTCAAAAGATGCTGCGGACGTTGATAGACAAAATCCCATCGCAGATGCGATAAACAAATCAGAGAATATGAAACACTATTATCCATTTGGGTTAAAACCAACTCCTTAAAATTATTTACGCCAAACAATAAGCAATCGGCATACCAATTGCTTAAAAGATAATTTGATTTTATAAAATAGCGATGGTTGCGCGATGTTTCACAAACTTTGAAGAGGAAAAATCCAAAAAAATCTGTATGAAAAATATACTTGTGAAAAAGATTTCAATACACTTGTCAAACCGAATAAAACAAAATAGAAGTAGAAAATTATGCAAAAGAAACGGTTATTTCAAAGTTTTATAATGGGTGGTTTTGAATGTTCGACGCACCGCAAACGCGGCGGTCAGCGCCTTGATTTAATTGAGTCAACCAGGCACGCAGAATTTGCCGAAGCCGATTATCAAAGACTTGTTAATATCGGAATGAAAACAGCCCGCGACGGCGTTCGCTGGCATTTAATCGAACGAGCGCCATTTGTTTACGATTTTTCCAGTCTTGAAACTCAGATTCGGGCAATGCATAATACGGGAATCCAAATCATCTGGGATTTTTTCCATTACGGCTATCCCGACGATTTGGATATTTTCGCGCCTGAATTTATCGAACGCTTTAGACGATTTTCCGCCGCCGCCGCCGAATTTTTGCAAAGCGAAACCGATGCGACGCTCTTTGTCTGTCCGGTCAACGAAATTTCTTTTTTCTCATGGATTGCGGGCGATGCCGGCATATTTTATCCGTATGCCGTAAAACGCGGTAATGAATTAAAAAAACAATTGGTTCGAGCAACGATTAATTCAATTGAGGCAATCCGCGCCGTCGCACCTGAAGTGCGCTTTGTCCAGACCGATCCGGCAATTCACGTAACGACCGGCAAAAAAGATGCAGTTTCCAAACGCCGTGCGGAAAATTACCGTCAAGCACAGTTTCAGGCGTTTGATATGCTTTGCGGACGGCTCAAACCCGAACTTGGCGGAAAACCCGAATATCTCGATATTATCGGGCTGAATTATTATTTTCATAATCAATGGTTTTACCCGAATCGCCGCAAAATTATGCGCGAACACGAACTTTATCGTCCGTTTCACGAGATTTTAGGCGACTATTACAGGCGTTATCGGCGACCCATTTTAATTGCCGAAACCGGAATTGAGGACGACGCGCGTGCCGAGTGGTTTAATTATATCTGTGAACAAACGCAAATCGCTCTAAACAAAGCGATTCCGTTTGAAGGAATCTGTCTTTACCCGATTCTTAATCATCCGGGTTGGGATGACGACCGTCATTGCCATAATGGTTTGTGGTCTTACGCAGACGATTTTGGAAGACGCGAAATTTATCCGCCTTTAGCTGAAGAAATTGCTATGCAAAAAGAAAGATTTGAAAGACCTATAGTTTCTATTGCAACGATTTAACGGTTTAATTAAAAAGTTTGAAATAAAAATCAAGTATCATTCGACTTATTTTTCTGCTAAACCGAAGTTAGTGGGCGGCGGGTAGAATTTTTTCTCCGGTTGGTTTGATTCGGTTTTTTCAATTTTTTCTTTCTCCGTAATCGTTGCTTCGGGCAAAAAATGATTGAAAAGTGTGCGGATTTTTGCTTCGCTGTTTTCGCTCACGGCTTGCCCGAAATTTGATAAAATCTCGCCGACTTCTTCACTTGAATAAGTGGCGATTTTGCCGATAAAGATTTTTGGATGCTCTGTTTTTAAGAGATTTTCGCCCGTAATTTCGAGTTCTTCAAAAAGTTTTTCACCTTTGCGAATACCTGTAAAAACGATGTCAATATCTTCGTAAGGTTCTAAACCGGAAAGCCGGATCATATCTTCCGCCAAATCCAAAATTTTAATGGGTTCGCCCATATCGAGAATAAAAATCTCGCCGCCTTTGCCTAATGCGCCCGCTTGCAAAACAAGTTGCGAGGCTTCGGGAATCGTCATAAAATAGCGCGTCATTTCTTTATCCGTGACGGTGATGGATTCGCCTTTGCGAATTTGCTCCTTAAAAATCGGGACGACCGAACCGGCCGAACCAAGCACGTTTCCGAAACGAACCGCCATAAAATTGGTCGGGTAAATATTATTCAGATTCTGCAGAACGATTTCCGCGATGCGTTTCGAGGCGCCCATAATCGAGGTTGGATTAACGGCTTTGTCAGTCGAAATCAGAACAAAATCCTTGACGGCAAATTCGCCCGCGAGTTCGCCGATAAGTTTTGTCGCAAAGATATTGTTTTTGATCGCTTCGGTCGGATTCGCTTCCATTAGCGGAACGTGTTTATGCGCGGCGGCGTGAAAAACGACTTGCGGTTGGTATTCGGCAAAAATTTCGCGCATTCGCGGCGCGTCTGCGACGTCGGCGAGAAGCGGAAGAAAGCGCGTTTCGGGGAAATTTTTAACCATTTCGCGCTCGATTTGAAACATCATAAATTCGGCGCGTTCGACGAGCAGCAGAAGTTTCGGATTAAATTCCGTCAATTGTCTGATAAGTTCTGCGCCGATTGAACCGCCGGCGCCTGTCACCATCACCGTCTTTTCAGTCAGAAATTCGTGGAGATTTTTATCGTCCAATTGAACCGGTTCACGCCCCAGAAGGTCTTCGATTTCAACATCGCGGATGCGCGAAACCTGCACGCGACCGTGAACAATTTCGTGCAAGCTCGGCAAAATCCGGGCCTTGACGGGAATTTCGCGGCAAATGTCCAAAATCCGCCGGATTTCCTTGCCTTGCGCATGGTCAATGGCAATGACAACTTGTTCGATATTGAGTTCGTCAACCAATCGCGCCATATCGTCGGTGGTGCCTAAAACTTTGACTCCGCCGACGCTTCCGCCTTTTTTATACTTGTCGTCATCAACAAAACCGCGCACTTCAAATTCGGTGTCAGCGCGTCCGAGAACGTCCCTAACCGCGATTGCACCGATTCTTCCGGCGCCGACAAAAAGTGTCGCTTTGCGTTTAAGACGACGTTTGACGCCAGTATAGCTCCGCTTTTCGCCGAGTTCGTAAGCAAAACGGCGCAGAACGCGCAAACCCATAAGCCCGCCGAAAGCGAGCAGCATATCAATCAAGATTACCGAAATCGGCACTTGCCACAGATTAAAGTTTGTCAGCGGAAGCAAAAACCGAACGGCAATTAAAATTATGCCCGAAATCAGAGCGGCTTTCAGAAACGCCTTAATGTCTTCGAGACTGACGTAACGCCAGATTATCGAATACGCGCCGACCAGAAAGAGCGATGAAAACTGGATAAATACGACAAACGGAAGTTGGGTGATTGCCGTTTGAAAATAAAATTCGCCGAGCTGAATATTGAGCGAAGGCAGATAAGCAATGAGAAAAGCAGCCGACAAAATCACAATATCCGCCAGAAATTGGACAGGGCGGCGCAGAAACCAAAATCGTTCCTCAGAAATATTTTTTAGCGGCGGATTGTTTTGCATTGAACGTTTTCGGAAAAAGCCTTTTACTTGAAGTTACTTCACCTAAAATTGAACTGTCAAATAAAAAACTCCGATACAAAAGACAACCGTAAGAACAAAAGGTTGAATCAAAGGCGTTTGTAGGTTATTCTTAGCAACTGGAAAAATAAGTCAGAGGTTTTATTTTATGAAGTTAAAAGTGTTGTTTCTCATTATTCTCGCATTTCTCTTGAGCCAAATTTCTCGCGCGCAGGAACCTACTGTGACGGGGGATGGTCAACGCGGTTATCTGGTCGGACCGGGCGATAAAATTGAGGGGAGAGTTCTCGGCGAACCGCAATTTGATTTTAAAGCGATAGTTGACGAGGACGGAAAAATTCAAGTTCCGTTTGCCGATAACGGAGTTTTGGCAAAATGCCGCACTGAAAAAGAACTTCGCTCCGACGTCAGTCAGCTTTTAACAAAATATCTGAAAAATCCGCAACTCAGCGTCAATGTTACCGAGCGCAACAGCCGTCCGCCGGTCACAATTTACGGCGAAGTTCGTTCGCAACAGCAAGTTATTCTAACGCGAAAGGTGAGTTTGCTTGATATTCTCGCATCAGCCGGCGGCGTCACCGAAAAAGCGGGCGGTTTGATTCAGGTTTTTCGCACGCAAAAACCCGTCTGTGTGGAATTAACTCAGGAAAACGACTGGCGCAATGAAATCGGCGGAGTTGATATTCCGTCGCGGATTTACAGCATCGGAAGTTTGCGGCAAGGCAGTAAAGAATCCAATCCCGAAGTTTTTCCCGGCGATATTATCGTTGTTCAAAGAGCGGCCCCGGTCTATGTCGTCGGCGAAGTTTTGCGACCCGGTGAAATAACGATTCCCGAAGGCGGATTGCCTTTGACGCAGGCCGTTGCAATGTCAAGCGGTATCACCCGCGAAGCAAAATCCAAAAACATCAAGATTTATCGCCGAAAAGCAAACTCCGTTCAACAAGAAATTATTGTTGTCAACTTTGATCTTATAAAAAAGGGAACACAAAAAGATTT
>JBDTZT010000283.1:0-5766 GCA_040005005.1 Actinomycetota bacterium | reverse complement strand
CCGTTATAAAGCCGATTGTAGATTCCCGAAATTCTTTCTGCAACGTGACAGCCCGGCAGATAGGAAAACGAAACATCATCGTGAAAAATCGGTACGCTTTGGCGCAAAGATTCGACCGAGTTCAAAATATATTGATGCGACAACATCGCGCCTTTCGGCTGTCCGGTCGTCCCGGAAGTGTAAACCATGATCGCGGTTTCGTCGGGCTTGGCATTAAAGCCGATTTCTTCGACTCGCGGCCGAAATTTTTCAGTGTTTTGTTTGCCGAAAGCAATAAAATCTGTAAAAGGAATAATATTTGCTGAATTAATTGAAATTTCAAAGGCTTTTTTGAGACCGGCCGCCAAATCAAGAAAGATTATTTGCTTAACTTTCTTGATTTGATTTTGAATACTCAAAACTTTTTTTAATTGCACTTCTGTATCAACAAAAACAAATTCCGCGTCCGAATGATTAATAATATAAGCGCATTGTTCGGGCGAATTTGTCGGGTAAATTCCGACGCCGACGCCGCCCGCCGCAATCGTCGCCGCGTCAACAATCGTCCATTCGGGAACATTTCCCGCCAAGATTGCCACGCTCGCACTGCGCGTCAAACCTTTCGCCAGCAAAGCACACGCAAAGTCGTGAACTTGCTGTTCAAAATTTTCCCAATTCATGACAACCCAACCTTCGCCGGAAGGTTCGTAGAAAATAGCTTTACCGCGATATTTTGCGGCTTGTTCACGAAATAAGCTGTAAATGTTTTGATAATTCATTTATTTTTGCCGCGAACAAACACGAAAGGACACGAAATTTATTTTACTTCTTTCGGGAAGTTTCGTGTTTGTTCGCGGCTAAATTCTTAATACCGAAAAACCATCGCTGCCATATTCAAACCACCACCCGAAGCGCACATCACGAAATTGTCGCCTCTTTGAAGTTTGCCGTGCGCGATAGCGTCGCTTAAAACCATCGGAATACACGCCGAACCCGTGTAGCCCCATTTGTGCATAATCGTGTGCGTCCGCTCCATCGGCAGATTCATTGCTTCCATGACGATTTTAATCGTCGAAATATTAACCTGCGTCCAGAGGAAAAGTTTGATGTCGTCGAGCGATAATTCGGCGCGCTGCAAAACTTCGCCGACGATTCTTTGCCAACCGTTGATATTGACTTCGGGCGGAAACTTCGTCGCAAAACGCACTTTATTTTTATAACCTTCGTCAATCATTGCCTGGTCAATCGGATATTTCGCGCCGCCCGCGAAGATGCCGAGAAACTCGTGATACGAACCGTCGGCTTCGAGTTTTGATGAAAGAAGTCCGGCGTCTTCTTCAGTTGCTTCAAGCACAACCGCACCTGCGCCGTCGGCAAAAATCGTCGCGGTTTTCTTTTCCTTCCAATCGAGAAACTTCGACATTGCGTAAACGCCGATGACGAGAACTTTTTTGTAGTTTTTATCGGCGATAATATACTTACTCGCGGTGTCGAGGGCGGTTACAAACCCCGCGCAAGCGCAATTCGTGTCGAAAGTTCCCGCATTTTTCGCGCCGATTCGGTGTTGCACGACAACCGATGTCGCGGGCGAAAGATATTCGGGCGTGTCGGTTGAAAGAATTATCAAATCAATCTCGTCGGCGGAAATTCCCGCGCTATCGAGCGCAATTTCGGCGGCTTTGACAGCAATATCAGCTGTGCTTTCGTCGTCGCCGAGAATATGACGTTCCAAAATTCCGAGGTTGTTTGTAACAAAATCATTAATATCTTCGCCGAGTATCCGGCTTAAATCCTGATTGGTTAAAACTTTGTCGGGAACGGAAACACCTGTTCCGATAATTTTTGCGTTTCTCATGAAAAATAAAACAATCATTTTGCCCACGCGCACACACGAAATATACTAAAAGAAAAATGAAATTAAAGGTTTTATTTCGTGCTTTTCGTTTGTGCGCGTGGGCAAATTTATTTCAAAAAATCTTTTACAATTCTGTTAAATTCGTCGGCGTTTTCGATAAAAAACAGATGGCTGCCGTTTTTGATAATTTTCAATGCCGCGTTTGGTAGTTTCGCCGCCAAATTTATCGAATTTTGCATCGGCACAATCTTATCTTTGTCGCCTGAAATCACCAAAGTTTCGTTTTCAATTTTGCCGAGATTATTTTCGGCATTAAAAGTAAAAGCAGTTTGCAGTTGCGCGAAATAAACTGCGTCGGCGACTTCGTTTGATTCGCGCAGCCGGCAAACTTCTTCAACTTCGCCCGATTGTTCGGCGTTAAACTTTTCGGTAAACGCCGGACGAATAAATTTTCTGATGCGTTCGCCAATCGTCAAGCTTGGGTCGGGCGTGAAAGAGCGTAAAATCTCGATGTCGGGTTTGACGTGACCCGACCCGCCCGCCGATGTACAAGCCAGAATTAGTTTGTCCAACCTTCCGGGAAATTCAAGCGCAAATTCCTGGGCGACAAAACCGCCGAAACTCGCGCCCAAAACATTCGCTTTTTCGATTTTCAAATCATCCAAAATCTGCAAAACGTCTTCGACAAATATTTTCATCGAAAGATTTATTAAATCAATCGGATTTTCAATTTTCGATTTACCGATGCCGCGCGGGTCAAAAGTGATAACTTGAAAATCCTTTGATAATTCTTGGGTTTGCCGAAACCAATTCCACGCGCCCGATGCAAAACCGGGAATTAAAATAATGGGCGCGCCCGCGCCGTAAGTTTCGTAAAAAAGTTTCATTTTTTTTGGTCTTTGGTCTTTGGTCTTCGGGTCTTTGGGTTGAAAAAAATCAAAAACCAAAAACCGAAGACCAAAGACTGATTTCTTAATTTGTTGCGTGATATTTGACCATGCGCCACTGGTTATAACCGCTTAAATCTTTTGAATTGATATGACCGTAAGGCACACTACCGAATCGTTTTTCGCCGTTTTGCGACGGAATTTGCGAGGTGTATTGTCCGTAAACAATATCGCCGTAACCGATAACCTCGTCAACCGTTGACCAGATCGAATAGGTATAGGCTCCTTCATAATGCGAACTGGCATTCATATTTGTCAGAATATTCGACACGCCGAGAACAAAACCGAAATATAAATAACCCGGATAAAGTCCGTTTGTATTGGCGCAGGTCGGCGTTGTTCCGCCGGTTTGATAACACGAAACCAATCCAAAATTAGCGCCCGCAATGCCGACGAATGTATCAATACTCGAAGTCAGCGGCGTTCCGAGATTATAGTTTCCGCCGTTTACCGCATCGTTGCCCGCGCCGCCCAAAATCGCTTTGCGCGTCAAGGTGACGCCCATCGAATGCGTCACAATATCAACTTTTGCCGCGCCCGTATAATCTTTGACGGCTTGGATAAAAGCGCGGATTTTTTGCAAATTCGGCTTTGAATGATATTGATAAGCCGAAAGAAACGGATTGGCATCGCCCCAAGTCGTCGCGTAAATTTCGCTGGTTTTGTAACCTTGCGAAAGAAAATAATTGATCGAAGCATTCCAACCGGTCGCCGTCGAACTTTGTCCGAGCGCCGAATCGGAATTGCCGTGAATAAAAATGACGGGCTGATTAACGACTGTATCGCCTGAGTTTGCTTTTCCGCCGTAACTTCCGTTTGCGCCCAAATCGGTTCTGGCAAAATCGTAACTGCCGTAACCGTTTGCATTTAACCAATTTTGAAAGTTAGAAGTTATTTGTGCTGTAACTGAACTTACAAAAATAACCGACAACATAACCGCAAAGAAAACATTTTTCATCAACAACCTCCTTTTTGCAGTTCAGAGTCCACACTTTAGTAGGGATTCTGAACGAATTTCCGAAATTAAAAACCGAGTTTGAAAGCAAATTGAATCACCCGCGGTCCGGCTGAAGCACGATCAATTTTACCAAATATTGACGATTGCGGACTAGCCGGATTAGCCAAAGCAACATTACTATTCGGATTCGCGTAATTTACCCAGTTAAAGACGTTAAAGAATTCTGCGCGAAACTCGCCGCGAAATCTTTCGTTGAACGGAATCAATTTGATAAATGAAACATCAATATTCTTTTGTCCGGGTCCGGTCAAAATATTTCGCTTCGAATTTCCGTAAGGTTTGTTCGGGTCAAAATTTGCCGAACCAAACCGCGAAAGCGTAAATGCCGAAGTATTGAAATATTGACTCAACCGCTGTGAAACGTCGCCGCTCGTGTAAAGGTCGCCCGAAAATGCCTGATTATAATTGGCGCGGCTGATGATGCTCGTGTCGTTTGAATCAACCACCGAAAACGGCAGACCGCTCTGGAAAACCGCCACGCCCGCCACCTGCCAATCGTTCAAAAGCCATTTTGCCGCGCTCGATTTTTCAACCAATTTCGGCAAATCGTAAACGCCGCTGATGACGAAACGATGCTCGCGGTTAAAATCCGAACGTCCGCGATTTGAACGCCAATCGAATTGATCGCCCGGAATATTTGCCAGTTCGTTCAATGCCGAACCCGAATAATAATCAATTGATTTTCCGAAGGTGTAGGCCGCCAAAAACTGCAGTCCGTTGGTAAACCTGCGGGTCAAAGACATTTGCAGTGAATTGTAGTTTGAAAGCGAAGTCGTCTGAACTTGCTGAATGCCGCCCGTCACGTTTTTATTCGCTGAAATAATCGTTCCGGCTCCGAGCGGATTGGTAAAGGTATTCGTCGCGCGATTATAAGCCGGCTGGTTAAGCGTAATGATTTGAAGCAGATGCGTTCCTTTATTGCCGACGTAACCGATGTCGAACAGATAATTTTTAAGAAATTGCATCTGGAAACCGAAATTAAACTGCTGAACATACGGCGTTCGGAGTTCCGGGTCAACAAATACACCGCTCACTGCCGCGCCGGTCGAAGTCGGAATCGCTCCGTTCAAAGGAAATGACGAAGGCGACGGAACCGGGAAGAACGGATTTGAAAAAGGTCTTAAACCCGCGAAAACGATCGGCGTGACGACCGAAACCGGAAGCGTAAAATACGGATAATTAAAAAGCTGCGTGTTCGCGTAGCGCGTCGAAATGCGGTCGTAATAAATGCCGTAACCGCCGCGCACGACGAGATTGAGTTTTTCGTCCAAAAGATATGCAAACCCGAAACGCGGCGCAAAATTGTTTTTATCAACCGGCACGAGCGTTTTTTCGACCGTCGGAATTCCGGCGATTTGCCCGCCTTTCGCCTGCACCAGACCATTCGGCGGAGTGGCCGGCGCGGCGGTCGTGCCAATTCGCAGCTGGCCCGGAATTAAATTTACGAGTCGTCCGTTGACATCCACCGGCAAGCCGTAAAAATCATAGCGCAAACCTAAATTTATCGTCAGGCGACGGCTGATTTTCCAATCGTCCTGCACAAAACCGTTGGCGTCGGAAACGCGGAACGAACGGTCAAACGTGCCCGAACCTATGAGTGAAAGTCCGTTGGTTAAAGTGGCGAACGAAAGACTTCCGCCGGTCAGAAAATCTTTGAAACTGGCGAACAGAAGTTGTCCGCGAGAAAAGGCGTTGAAGTAAAATTTAACAGTGGATTTGCGGAATTCGCCGCCGAAACGCAGGCGATGATTGCCCGCCGTCCACGAAAGCGTGTCGCCGAAAGTGTAGCCGTTGATGCGCGAAGATTGGTCGTCAAGGGTCGAACCGCCAAAGAAAAACGCCGAATCTAAACCTTGCACCCGAATCGTCGGCGCACCCGGAAATTGGCTTGCCAGCGGATTTGTGATGCCGAGCGAAGCGGCTGAAAAAGGTTCTTCCGGCACGCTCGTAACGCGGAGACGATTAAA
>JBDTZT010000282.1:0-5772 GCA_040005005.1 Actinomycetota bacterium | reverse complement strand
ACACTTCGTATTTGGCGACGGACGGCAGTTTTCAAGTTGATGGAGCAAGCGGCGGAATAATGAGAAGGGAAAGAGAAGATAGAAATATGATTATGAAAACCCCGATGTCAACCGGACAGGGAGCGGTTAGAGCGAGCAAAGATGCCAAGGAAAAAAGTGAAGCGACAACGCTGGCCGATGACGAAACAATTAATATCCAAACAGAAAGAACCGTTAAGAAAGTCGGTGTCAAAACTTTTTATCTCGAAAACGGTGTGTGGATTGATTCCGAATTTAAGGAAGAAGCCAAAAAGAGTGAAACCAAATTGCAGTTTGCTTCAAATGAATACTTTGATTTGATCACCAAAGAAAAAGAATTGGCGCAATTCTTTTCACTGGGCGAGCAGGTCGTAGTGGTCTGGAAAGGAAAGGTTTACCGGATCACAAAATAGATTCGAAATAAACCAAACCTTTGAGTTTTAATATCTTATAAAGGTGATTTTTGATGAAAAAAAGGTTATCTTATTTCATCATAATCACCTTTTATTTTTAATTTGGGGAGAATCAGACAGTGAGATTTATAAAACGAGCGACTGTATTTTTATTGACAATTCTTCTTTCGGCGCAAATTTGCGCGGCGCAGACAAATTGGAATGTGAATCGCGCAAAAGGCACCGGCGATCTGGTCGCGGTATTTTTTACTTCGGCGAATAAAGGATGGGTGGCGGGCGATGCCGGATATTTGGCTTACACCTTCGACGGCGGAAAAAACTGGAGCAAACAAAATATCGGCACGACCGAAAACATCAACGAAATTTATTTTCGCAACGATGATAACGGTTATCTCGTGGCCGGAAAGAAAATGTTCATTACGAAAGATGCCGGACAAAATTGGCAGGAAACAAAAATTTATAAAGCGAGTGATATTCGCAGCGGTACGCCGGAATTTTTAAGTATTCGATTTGCCGATAAAAAACGCGGGATCGTCATCGGTTCGGTTCTAAATAAAGAAGAACGCGTAATTGATTCGCTGGTGATGCGAACCGAGGATGGCGGCGAAACCTGGCAAAGAGTTTTTGTTCCCTCCAAGAAAGAGCTTTATCACCTTGATTTTGTCGGCAGCTCGTTGTGTTGGATCGTCGGTGATGACGGTTTGATTTTGGCTTCATACAACGGCGGCGTTAGTTTTCAGGCACAAAAATCAGGCACGACATTGGATTTGTATAATGTTGATTTTCGGGACGAAAACGAAGGCTATATCGTCGGAAGCAAAGGCACGATTTTACGAACGGAAAACGGCGGAGAAACTTGGGAAAGCATCAAAACGAGTTATTCGGTGACATTTATGCGGGTTGATTTTGCCGATGACAAAAACGGCGTGATTGTCGGTTATGAAGGAACGATTTTGCGTTCAACCGATAAAGGCCGAACTTGGACAAAACAAGTGAGCGGCACCAAAGACCATCTTTACGGGCTATATTTTACAAAAAAATACGGTTGGGCCGTCGGCGCAAACGGCGTTGTTATTCAATACCAAAAGTAAAAATCCTTAGAATATCTCAATTTTTCTCAAATTTACTTAACACTTATGTAATAAAGTATGTTATCTTACATCATTAATTTTGTTCGATAATCAGTTTTCCATCAGGTTTTATTATTAAATTTCATTTTTTGGAGGGGAAAATGGACAAAAAACTGTTTTTGTTTGTATTTGCACTTTTGGTCTTAACTTTCGCATTAAGCGGGATTGTGTTTGCCCAAGGAACTACTTCGCGCATTACCGGAACTGTCACGGATAATTCCGGTGCCGCGGTATCGGGTGCAACCGTAACTTTAACCAATGAAGGCACAAATGGCGCGCTTACTACACAATCAAGCGATTCAGGAACCTACACTTTTGATTTGATTCAACCCGGAAATTATCAGATTTCGGTTGAAAAACAAGGGTTTAAGAAGTTTATTTCAAAAAATAACACCGCGCTGATCAATCAACCGGCAACTGTCAATGTTGCTTTAGAAGTTGGCGATGTTTCAGCAACAATCACCGTCGAATCAACTGCCGAGCAAGTGCAAACCAGCACTTCGGGCAACATCGGGAGCACGATTGAACAGCGAACCTTGGAAAGTTTGCCGATTGTCGGAACCCGTGGCAGAAATCCGCTCGATCTGCTGAACTTTCAGCCGGGGGTGGTTTTTGGCGGAAATACCGGCGGCTCCGTCAATGTAAATGGTTCGCGCGACCGGGCTTTTAATTTTACTCTGGACGGTATTGATATAAACGAATCAACGGCCGGCGGTTCAAATTTTACGCCGCTGCGTCCGAATCCTGATTCGATTCAGGAATTTCAAATCGTAACGAGTAATTTTACGGCTGAACTCGGTCGCAGTAGCGGTGCGCAAGTAACGCTGGTTACCCGCTCAGGAACAAATAATTTTCACGGAAATTTATTTGAATATTACCAGACACCGAGATTTAACGCGAAAAGTTACCCGACCACGATTCAACCGATTGCGCCGAAAGAACAATTCGTGCAGCATATTTTCGGCGGAAGTTTGGGCGGCCCGCTGTTTAATCCGGGTTTTGGCGAAGGCACGAAAGGCTTTGATTTATTAAAAGATAAAGCTTTTTTCTTCTTTAATTTGCAGCTCCTTCGGGCATATGACACGGCTTTGGTCACGAGAACGGTTTATACGCAATCGGCACGGCAAGGTCTGTTTCGATATGTTGCCGGAAGAGCAACAACTCCGGCAGGAACCACAGGGGCCGCAGTTGACGCGGCGGGAAATCCGGTTCTTGCTAATTGTCCGACAAATCCGCCGACAACCGCGGGTTGTATTTCCAACTATAATATTTCGACCACCGCTCCGGTCAGTATTGATCCGACACTTTTAGCACTAATTAACGCCATGCCTTTGCCGAATAATTTTACGGTTGGTGATGGTTTGAATACGGCAGGATTTAATTTTGCTTCTCCGCAACACGAGAAACAATACGATTTGGTGACAAAATTTGATTTCAAGCTTCGTGAGAACAATCTTTTATATGTCCGTTATGCACAAGGCTCGCAAAGTTCATTCGGTGATTCGGGAAACGGCGGCCGCCCGATATTTCCAGGTTTCCCGAATTTGGTCAATACTGCGCGGACTCCGAAAAATCTGGCTATTAACTGGCGCTGGTCACCGACTGCGAAACTGTCGAATGAATTTATTTTCGGTGTCAGCAAGTATTTCTTCTCATTTGCAACGCCGCAACCTGACGCGAATTTTCCGTTCGCTTTTCTTAATCCGGCAACGCCAAACACGAATTTTTCTTATAATGCGCGGGGCGTAAGAACTTTGCAATATATTGACAATCTGACCTACGTAACGGGCAACCATACCTTGAAAGGTGGTTTAAACTTCCGTTTCAGCCGTCACACGGACGACCGCTCATCGGTAGCAGGTTCGGCGATTGAGCCGATCGTTACTTTTGGCAGCAACTTAGGGTTTACCGGTTACAATTTACCGACCTCTTTTAACATAAACACAGCACCGGGCGGGATTGTTTCAGCGGATCAGACGCGGCTTCAAAATACTATCAACGATTTGCTTGGAAGGATTAACAGTGTTTCTCAGGCTTTCGTCTCAAACCCTGATAGCCCTGATGTTTTTTCGGCTCCCGGAACTCGTTGGATCAACAAGGCAAAATATCCCGAACTTGATTTTTATGCACAGGATAATTGGAAATTCAGACCTAATTTTGTTATTGACCTAGGGCTAAGATGGGAAGCTAAACTTCATCCGAGCGTTGACGGAAGACCGATTTTAGTTCCCAATCAACCAGTGAAATTGGGAGCGGCCCCGACCAACACTTTAAGATGGGTCGAAGGCGATTTGTTTAAAAACGATTACAGCAAATTCCTGCCTTCAATCGGTTTTGCGTGGGACCCATTTAAGAATGGTAAAACGTCCATTCGGGCAAACTACCGGATTGCTTCCGATCGAATCGCGACATTTTTGTTCGGTTCTTCGATTTTCCAAAGCACACCGGGAAATACCTCGGCAACCACCATTACAAATACAGGGTTTCCGGGCGGTAACGCGTATTATCGAAATTTGTCATCGGTTTTACCGTTGACGACACCGGTCAACACGCCGGTCAATCTCAGGCAGCCGCCCGCTTTTAGCACAAATTCAATCAGCGTGATTGACCCCGATCTGCAGTTCCCGCAAATTCACGAATGGTCATTGAGTTTGCAAAGGGAAGTTTGGAAGAACAACATTGTCGAAGTTAACTATATCGGCAAACATGCTTCACATCTATTAGGCGGTTATAATGTAAATCAGGTCAATATTTACTCGACTGATGCGCGTTGTGCGGGTGAAACCTTCTTGTCATCATTCATTGCCGCACAATCAACTCCTCTTGGTATGCCTGGTACTGGTACCTGCCTGGTTAGACTTCTAAATGGCTCAAACGGCGGAAGCAGCACTACAATAGACAGTTTCCGTACAACTTTTTCAGCCCAGCTTTCAAATGGAAGCGTCGCTTCGGTCGCCCAAACCCTGGCTCAAAGAAGCGGTGCAACTTCGTTGACGGGAAATGGATTCAGCCCCTATTTCTTCCAAAATTATCCGCAGTTTGCGGGCGGCTTGAATGTTTTTGACAGCAGCGACTATTCAAACTATCACGGACTTCAAGTTATTTTCAAACGACGGATAAGTAAGGGATTGGGCTTTCAGTTCGGCTATACATTTTCAAAATCACTTGATAATCGTTCGTGGGATCCGTCACTGAGCACGGTATCGACAGGTTCTGTTCAATCGGCATCAAGCACTCCGTTTGACAACCGGAACCGCAGAATCAATTATACGTATTCGGATTTTGACCGCCGCCACGTTTTCCAGGGCACATACGTTTACGAATTACCTTTTGGTCAGGGAAAATGGTTGAAAGCCGGTAATAAAGTAATTGATTACATCATCGGCGGTTGGCAATTAGCGGGAACTGTGGTTTTGATGTCGGGCAGACCGTTTACGGTTTATTCCGGCAGTAATACTCTGAGTAATATTGTTCAATCAACCGCCAATTGCAATAATTGTCCGAGGGATTTAGGACAACTGGTTCTGGAAAACGGAAGGAATTTTTGGTTCGATGCGGCAGCACGAGCAATGTTCGGACAAAATATACCGGGACAAGCTATTCCGCTACCGGGACAACTAGGAAACACCGGACGTAATTATTTTATTGCTCCGAGATATTTTCAAACTGACGCTTCGCTTTCAAAAAAGTTTAAATTGACCGAAAAATTCAATTTCGATTTTCGGGTTGATGCACGGAATCTGACAAATAATCCTTCGTTTGATAATCCGACGGCTTTAATTACATCGGGAACCTGGGGGCGGATTAACGACTCTGTTACAAATACTGCCAGAAAAATACAATTTTCAGGCAAACTGAGTTTCTAAATATAATTTACCCGAATTTGTTAAGACTCGGTGATTTTTTAGTTCACCGAGTCTTTTTTTTGAGTTCAAAGCAACTTGTTTGAATTTCAGTGCATCATTTAAGACGGACAAGAAGTTGAGTAAGACTGTTGAAAGAGCATTTAAGCCCGGCTTCTGATTCCTCCTGTTTCTTTTTTATACTCGTTGAGAATTCGACTCAACGAGTTTTTTTTGCAAAAAAAACAGATAAAATTAAAAGGTAAAAGGAAAATTAATTCTTTGTATTACCTTTTACCTTTCTACCCAAAAAACCTTTTATTTATTTTGCTTTTGCCGTGCTTTATTGGCTAAAAGCGCCAGTTGTTG
>JBDTZT010000281.1:0-5774 GCA_040005005.1 Actinomycetota bacterium | reverse complement strand
CGAATCTGCCGCCAAACACGGCTTTTCGCGGTTTCGGCGGACCGCAGGGAATGTTTGTCATTGAATCGGCAATCGCCCACGCGGCGGAAAAATTAAATGTTCCGGCAAGCGAGATTCAGCGCAAAAATCTCATCGAAAACGGCGACAAATTTCCTTACGGGCAAATCGCCGAATCGGAAGCGATTACGAGTTGGACGCAAGCCGATGCAAAATACGATTTTGCGCGATTGAAAAGCGAGACGGACGAATTTAACCGAAACAATAAATTCATCAAAAAAGGCGTTGCCCTCCAGCCTGTTTGTTTCGGGATTTCATTTACCAAAACGCCGATGAATCAGGCACGTTCGCTCGTTCACGTTTACACAGACGGCTCGGTTGCAGTTTCAACCGGCGCGGTCGAAATGGGACAAGGCGTGAACACAAAGATCGCGCAGGTCGCCGCGCACATTTTTTCTTTGCCGATTGAGCGCATCAAAGTTCACACAACCAACACTTTGCGAATCGCCAACACTTCGCCGACTGCCGCCTCCGCCGCCGCCGATTTGAACGGCAAAGCGACACAAATGGCGTGCGAAACGATTTTGAAACGGCTAAAAGATGTAGCCAAAGATTTGGTCGAAGCACAGAGCGCGGACGACGTTTCAATCGAAAACGGTTTTGTTTTCCGCAACGGCGAAAGCACCGATCTCGATTGGCTTCTGCTCGTCAATGAAGCGTTTATGCAACGCGTTAATTTAAGCGAACACGCGCATTATGCGACCGAAGGAATCAATTTCGATTGGTCAACTGCAAGCGGTCATCCCTTCGCTTATCACGTTTACGGAACGGCTGTTCTCGGCGTAACGGTTGATTGCCGGCGCGGAATTTATGAAGTAGATTTTGTAAAATGCTGCCACGATTTCGGCAGTTCGATGAATACTTCGGTTGACTACGGGCAAATTGAAGGAGGAATTGTGCAAGGTTTAGGCTGGATGACGATGGAAGAAATTTTCTACGACGAAGCGGGCAAACTTCGCTCAAATGCGCTTTCGACCTATAAAATTCCCGACATTTATTCCGTTCCGAAAGAGATTGCGATTCTGCCGCTTGCAACTGAGCGCAAAAATTTAGCGATCTTCAATTCCAAAGCCGTCGGCGAACCGCCTTTGATGTACGGCATCGGCGCGTATTTTGCGATTCGCGAAGCCGTCAAAGCATTTAATGACGAACATTTTATAAAATTCAATGCACCTTTTACGCCTGAAAAAGTTTTGATGAATTTGTATAGCGAAGACGTAAAGACAATGAATGCCTGAAGCTAATTTAACCACGAAGACACCGTAAAAATCTTCGTCTAAATTTTATGTTTCTTTGTGGCTATGAGTAAAGAACTGGAAATCTGGGAATTTGCCGCCCGTAAATTGCAGCGTGATGAATCAGTAGTGCTTCTCATCGTTGCGGAAAGTTCGGGAAGCAGTCCGGGCAGAGGAGGTTTTAAGATGATCGTCGCTCGTGATGAATTGGCGGGAAGCATCGGCGGCGGCGTGATGGAAGTCGGTTTAGTGCAAAGTGCAAAGTGCAAAGTGCAAAGTGTGAAAGACAAAATTGATTCGGAAATCATCGAACAGGTTCATCAGAAAAGTTCGCCGAATTCAAGCGGAATGATTTGTTCGGGCCGGCAGACGGTTATTTCCTTCAAGTTAAATTCAGAGCATTTGAAAAGCGTGCGGGAAATTGTTCTTGCGCTGAAAAACTTTCAGCCATGCCGATTGCGGATTTCAAATTTCAAATTTCAAATTTCAGAAAACGGCGCGGACGAATCCGGTTTCAGCTTTGAGCAGAAAAACGAGAATGAATTTATCTACGAAGAAAAACTCGGCTTCAAAAATAAGCTCATCATCATCGGCGGCGGACATTGTGCGCTTGCGTTGTCGGAAATTATGTCGAAGATGGATTTTCACATTTTGCTGTTTGATGACCGCAGTGACCTGAATACTTTGGCGAAAAATCGGTTCGCTCACGAGAAGAAAATCATCGAATCTTACGCGCATATCAGCGAATTTATTGAAAGCGGAAATAATGTTTATTTGGTCGTAATGACGCTCGGATATAAGTTTGACGAAATTGTGATTCGCGCTCTTTTTGATAAAGACTTCAAATATTTCGGCGTTTTAGGAAGCAAAGCAAAGATGAAAACGCTGCTCAAGAATCTCGAAAAGGAAGGTTTTGATAAAGATAAGCTCGCCAAAATCCACACCCCAATCGGTTTGCCGATCAACAGCCGCACGCCCGAAGAAATCGCCGTTTCAATCGCGGCGGAGATTATTGCCGTCAAAAATTCAGATTAAGAACTGTTTAAGAAAATCCTGCACATCCATATCGTAAATCGGCACAGGAAATTGCGCTTTCAAATCATCAAACTGCATTCCGTCGAGCAGAATCGGTTCGTCCGATTTGATCGTGTGTTTTGGAATAATCACAAAATCGCCTTCAATTTTGTCCTTCACGGCGAGATAATCCTGTCCCGTCAAAAGTCCCGCAACGGCGACATCGCCGCCGAAATATGTGTTCGGAACCGCGAGAACTTTTAGTTTTGAGCCAATCACAGAGTTTAGTTTTTCGATTTGTTCCGCAAGAATCGGCGCAAACATTTCACCGGTCAAAATTGTTCCGTTTAATGAGTCCGGAGTCCGGAGTCTTGCGTCTTGCGTCTTTATTTTCGGCTTAATCGCTAATTCGTGCGTTCTGACATTTTCAGCAACAAAACTCTGCGCCTTGGCGTCTTGGCGGGAAATTTTCTTCAGTAAATTCTCAAACGAATTCAAAAACGAGCGAATCATTCCGACACCGTCTTCGATTTGCGGATAGTTGCCGTAATGTCGTCGCGAAGGTATCGGCAAACCCGCCTTGATGTAGATTTCATCGCCGAGAAAAGCAAACGTTACGCCTAATTCACGGCGAAATTCCTTTTGCAGTTTTTCGACCTCCGAGATTGTCCGGCGGCAAAATTCGGGCGTCACTTTGGTTAATCTTTCGTCCGTGTTGTAGCGCGTCAGTGCGACGGGAACAACCGCCGTTGAAACAATGCGCGGATAATGCGCGGCTAAATCGCGCAAGGTTTTCTCTAATTGCTCGCCGTCGTTAATCGTCGGACATAACACGACTTGGGCGTGAATTTCGATGTCATTATCAAGCAAAGTTTGAAGCTTATCAAAAATATCGGCGCGTTTTTCGTCAACGCCGAGCAAGTAAGCGCGGGTTTTTAAATCAGTCGCGTGAACCGAAACGTATTGCGGCGAAAGACGCTGCTCGACAATGCGTTTCATTTCGTCCGGCGTGATTGACGAAAGCGTCGTATAATTTCCGTAAAGAAATGAAAGGCGAATATCTTCGTCGCGGACAAAAAGGCTCGGGCGCGCCGTTTCGGGATTGCCTTTGCAGAAACAAAAAAGACATTCGTTAGCGCATTGACGCGGGACGATCTGCTCGAACATCAAGCCGAAATCTTCGCCCTCGTCGCGTTCGAGTTCGACTTCCCAAGTTTCGCCGCTCTGTTTTTTAACAAGAAAATCGAGTTCAGTTTCGCCCGCCGTTTGAAAGCGAAAATCCAGATAATCGCGGACACTCCGACCGTTGACTTTGACGATTCGATCGCCCGTTTCCAAGCCTAATTCTTCCGCCAGAGATTCGGGCGTGATTTCCGTGATGATGACTCCGGCGCGTCTTAATTGTGTTACAGCCGGCGTAACGGCGAATTCATACATAAAATTTATGAAAGGTTTAGTTTAAAGTTATTGACAAAAGGTTGGCAAGTTTTTTAATCTAAAAACATCTTCTTCAATTGGTTCTCTACCCACAAATTATTTATTTTCTATAATTTGAAGGAACGAAAGATTTTACCGATTTTATGACGTTACCCGAAAAAAAGAAAATTTTACTCGCCGAAGACGATTCTTCGATGCGGCGTTTTATCGAAATCATTCTGCAAAAAGCAGGTTTTGACGTGTTGACGGCGGAAGATGGTTTGGCGGCATTGCAAATCGCGCTCGAAACGGACATTGATGCCGTCGTCGCTGATGCAATTATGCCGAATATGAGCGGCTACGATTTATGCCGAATGCTTCGCCCTGATTCTGTCGAAAAAAAGATCCCCTGTATTATTCTGAGCGGTCTGGCCGAAAACAATTCCGATAATAATCTGGCTGACATCTTTTTGCTCAAAGACACCAATCTTAAAGAACAAATTTTGTCCGCTTTGCAAAAACTTATTTAAGTTTGCTTTTTTCGGCGGCAAATAAATCTGGCGAGTTCGCCAAGTAGAAAAATTCCGAGATAATCAAAGAATAAATCGCTCCAATCAAAAGTGCGTCCGCTGATAAAAATCTGCGAGAATTCTTCAAGCGTAACAATCACCAGGACAATCAAACTGCCGAGCAAATAATTAAGTTTCCCTGCGCTTACCGTTCTCGCATCTAAAACCAAATTCAGCAAAAACGAAAAACCGCCCATCAAACAAAAATGTCCGAGTTTATCGCCGTAAGGAATATTGCCGACAAAATTCAGCATATAACGCGTGCCTTTACGGTCTGCCAGAAAAATAATAACCGCGAGAACAAAGACGTAAACGACAAGTAAAATCTTCATTCCCGCGGATTTTTTCGACATAATGTTCCAAGTTCCAAATTCCAAATTCCAGGTTTCAAGAAAAACCCAACTTGAAATCTGAAACTCAATTCTTCTAGCGGTTTGCGCTCATCGCGCCGTCAAGCAGTGAATCAAGCGGCGTGTATTCGATGTTTTGCGAAGTCGCCACCGCTTCGTAAGTGCATTTTCCGGCGTAAGTATTGACGCCTTCCTTTAAACCTGCGTCGTCGGCGATGGCGCGTTCAAAACCTTTGTTTGCCAATGATAAAGCATATGGCAAAGTCGCATTGGTCAGTGCAAAAGTCGAAGTTCTGGGAACTGCGCCCGGCATATTCGCGACGCAGTAATGCAGCACGCCTTCTTCGTAAAATGTCGGATTTGAATGAGTTGTCGCGTGGGTTGTTTCAAAACAACCGCCTTGATCAACTGCTACGTCAACGAGAACCGAACCTTTCGGAATATCTTTGAGCATATCGCGGGTGACGAGTTTCGGAGCCGCCGCGCCGACGACCAAAACGCCGCCGATCACCAAATCCGCATGTGAAATCGCTTCGTGAATTGCGTAGCGTGAAGATGCCAACGTTTGAACTTTCGACAAAAAGATGTCGTCAAGCTGACGCAATCTATCCAGATTAATATCAATAATCGTCACCTTCGCGCCCAAACCAACCGCCATTTTCGCCGCTTCCGTGCCGACGATTCCGCCACCGATAATGACGACATTCGCCGCCGGAACGCCCGGCACGCCGCCGAGCAAAATTCCTTTGCCGCCGTTCATTTTTTCGAGATAGGTCGCGCCGACCTGCACCGCCATTCTGCCCGCCACTTCCGACATCGGCGTCAGCAGCGGCAGCGTTCCTTTTCTGTCAGTGATCGTTTCATACGCCACGCCGGTCACTTTGCGCTCCATCAGCTGTTTGGTTAACTCCAATTCCGGCGCGAGATGCAAATACGTGAAAAGCAGTTGATTTTCGCGCATCCGCGGATATTCAGGCGCGACCGGCTCTTTAACTTTGACGATCATCTCGCCCGTCTGCCAAATTTCATCCGCCGTATCGAGCATTTTCGCGCCCGCATTAACGTATTGTTCATCCGCAAAACCCGAACCTTCGCCCGCCGTTTTCTGCACATACAAATCGTGTCCGGCATCT
>JBDTZT010000280.1:0-5776 GCA_040005005.1 Actinomycetota bacterium | reverse complement strand
CGAAGGTGATTTGCGAAATTTTTACTGCAATGTAAATATGCCGCCGAAGTTTGACAACAATGTTTTGGATTATATTGATCTCGATGTTGATATTTTGCTTTGGAAAGATTTTAGCCTTGAGATATTAGACCTTGAAGAGTTTGAACAAAACAAAAAAAATTACGGTTATTCTGATGATTTAATTTTGAAAATACATCAAACTTTGGATGAACTTCAAGAAATGATCCGGCTTCGCTCATTTCCCTTTTCATAAAAATGCAATTATTATTTGTCAAAATCGTGTCAATAAAAAACTTTTAAGGATTAGAAAATAAAATTCAAATCTTTCTTTTTTGCAGGCTTTTTCTGTTCTTTGCAATCGCTAAGTTGGCTCAAAACAATCAGAAAAATGTTTCTATCGAAGAAAATTAAGCACAAAAATCTCTGGAAGCTATATTCTCAGAACTTGAAATAATCTCAAAATCGCTTAAAACTTTTAACCAAAGACTCAACGAATTCTTGGAAAGTCTTAATAAATACACAGGAATCCAGTTGAGCAAAAAACAGCAAAAGCTGCTTTTCGGCTGCGAAATTTTGAACCAGACCGAACAACTTGCCGCTACTTTACGGAAATCATTGATTGAAACAGTTGAAAGAGAAGCTACTATTTAAAGACGTTTGGGGCAAATTGAGTTTGATCTGCGACTTGAAAATATTGACCGAAGGATTCAACCCCAAGGAACGACAAAAGCTGAAGAAGCACGCGAAAACCGCCGACGAACATTGGAAAATGAGCGAAATGTTTTACAAAATGTGCTTGTCGAACTTGAAAGCATTCGCAACCAAATAACAGAAAACATCAGGCAAACCGAATTATCCGCGCAAAGTGACAGAAGAAGTCTTTTTTCGCAAATCAGAGATGAAATGTTTGATTTTTATTTTGCTTCGTGCCCGTTTCTGCATTTCAAAAATCTCCGTTTCTTATTTGAGAATTTCCTCAGAATTAATAAACTTATCTCTAGGCAACTGAAAACAAAAGAAAAATCTATGAATAAACTGGAAGTTTTAGCTGAAAAATCACAACTTGCCGAACAAGGTGGAGGCGCGGCACGAATCAAAAAACAACGCGCATCCGGCAAAATGACTGCCCGCGAAAGAATTGAATTTTTCCTAGACGAAGGCTCGTTTGAAGAATTTGATAAATTTGTCGTTCATCGTTCAAACGATTTCGGGATGGAAAATCAAAAGTTTTTAGGCGACGGAGTAATTACCGGACATGGGCTTGTTGACGGACGCGAAGTTTTTGTTTTTGCACAAGATTTTACAATTTTCGGAGGTTCATTAAGTGAGACTCATGCGCAGAAAATTTGTAAAGTAATGGATTTAGCAATGAAAACCGGTGCACCGATTATCGGTTTAAATGATTCCGGCGGCGCTAGAATTCAGGAAGGCGTCGTCAGTTTAGGTGGTTATGCAGACATATTTTTGCGAAATACACTGGCAAGCGGCGTTGTTCCGCAAATCAGTTGTATTCTCGGACCTTGCGCAGGCGGGGCGGTTTATTCTCCGGCGATAACGGATTTCATTATTATGGTTAAAGACACTTCATATATGTTCATTACCGGACCTGATGTGATAAAAACCGTTACGCACGAAGACGTTACAAAAGATGAACTTGGCGGTGCAATGACACATAATGCAAAATCGGGAGTGGCGCATTTTGCCGCTGACAATGACGAGCATTGCTTACAATTGACGCGGGAATTAATTTCTTTTGTTCCCTCAAATAATATGGAAAGTCCGCCGTTTGTCCCGACAAATGATGCCTCAAACCGCGCCGATGAAATACTAAACTCAATCGTTCCACAATCTTCAAATCAACCTTATGATATTCGGGACATCATTCACAATATCGTTGACGAAAATTATTTTTTTGAGATTCAGGAACATTTCGCAAAAAACATCATCATCGGCTTTGCACGTCTAGGTGGTTTTTCGGTTGGAATCGTCGCCAATCAACCGGCTTTTTTGGCGGGTGTTTTAGATATTGACGCATCAGTCAAAGCCGCGCGGTTTGTTCGTTTTTGCGATTGTTTTAATATTCCTTTAATTACCTTTGAAGATGTTCCCGGCTTTCTGCCCGGCGTGAATCAAGAACATCTCGGAATTATTCGTCACGGCGCGAAACTTCTCTATGCCTTTGCCGAAGCAACTGTTCCAAAAATTACGGTGATTACCCGTAAGGCTTATGGCGGAGCTTATTGCGTGATGGCTTCTAAACATATTCGAACAGATATTAATTTTGCTTACCCAACTGCGGAAATTGCCGTAATGGGCGCGGTCGGCGCGGTCGGAGTTCTTTATCGCCAAGAAATTTCCGAAAATGACGAAGAATATCGCACAGCAAAAGTCTCGGAGTTTGAGGCAAAGTTTGCCAATCCCTATATTGCCGCTGAACGTGGGTTTATTGATGAAGTGATTGAACCGAAATTTACTCGTCCGAAACTGATTCGTGCTTTAACGCTTTTGCAAAATAAACGCGACATCAATCCGCCGAAAAAACACGGTAATATTACTCTTTAGAAATGACTTTAAGTGTCTGCTGGCAGACACTTAAAGTCATTTCTAATTTATGAAATTATCTTGTTTATTTGCAATAGTAACAAATATTATTTAGAAACTACTTTACTTTTTAATGGCTAATAAAAACGTATATAGACCAACTTGGGCAGAGATCAACCTTGATAACATTGTCTTTAATTTTAATTCTGTAAAAAAATTCGTTGGCAATCACTTGCAATATATGGCAGTCGTCAAGGCTGACGGATATGGACATAGTTCAATAGAATGCGCCAAAACATTGGAAAGTGTTGGAATTGAATGGTTTGGTGTTGCCCTGCCTGAAGAAGGAGTTGAGCTTCGAGAGGTTGGAATTCGGAAATCAATTCTTTGTTTGGGAAGTTTCTGGTTCGGACAGGAGGAACTTTTATTAAAGCACAATTTGACGCCGGTTATTTATCAGATCGAAAAAGCCGAAAGTTATAATCAAAAGGCAAAAGATCGTGGAATTATTGCTTCAGTTCACATAAAAATAGATACCGGAATGGGTCGAATCGGAGTTCGTTTTGATGAAGTAAAATCATTTACCGAGAAGTTGCAAGGATTAAAAAATCTTAGGGTTGAAGGTTTGATGACACATTTTGCAGCAGCTGATAATTTGAGTGAAAATGATTTTACTGATTTGCAAATTAAAAGGTTTAATAATGCTTTGGAGATTTTTGAGGAAAAAGGTTTTTCTCCCCTTTATAAAGATTTAGCGAATTCTCCCGGAGCAATTGCTCACAAAAATTCGCGTGGGAACATGGTTCGTCTCGGTGGTATTTTATACGGTTTGGGCGGCGACGTTTTGCCGCAGACAATCAAACTTCCCGAATTAAAGCCGGTAATGTCGCTTTACACGCGGATTGCCCATCTGAAAAAAGTTCCAAAAGGTGAAACGCTGGGTTACAGTAGAACTTATCAAACGAAGAATGACTCGTTGATCGCTACTATTCCAATCGGTTATCAAGATGGATTACCGCGTGCGCTTTCAAATAAAGGCAAAGTTTTAATCCATGGTAATTTTGCACCGATTATCGGTAGAATATCTATGGATTGGACTATTTTAGATGTTTCGGACATTCCTAAAGTTAAACTTGAAGATGAGGTTGTTATAATCGGTAAACAAAATGATTTGAAAATTACGGCTGAAGAAATTGCAAAACAATCCGGCACGATTTCTTATGAAATCACTTGCGGAATTAACCGCCGGGTAACGAGAAAATATGTTAATCGCCAATAAAAGCAAATTTTTCGAGATAATATTCTCCCTATATAATCGCAATCTGATCAAACGCCGTTTTCATTCATTACAAATTTCCGGTTTAGATTTTTTATTTGATAAACACCTTAAGATTCCTTTGATAATTTACTGCAATCATTCGAGTTGGTGGGATGGCTTAGTAGCCTTTCAGATTTCTTATGAAGCTAATTTAGATAGTTATTTAATGATGGAAGAAAAACAATTAGAAAAATTATTTCTCTTTCGCAAAGTTGGTGCTTTCTCGATTGTCAGAGAAAAACCGCGTCAAGCTATTGAAAGTATCAATTATGCCTCGAAATTATTGATTGCCAATTCTCAAAAAACACTTTGGATTTTTCCGCAAGGAGAAATTTTACCAAATGATTCGCGTCCGATTTATCTTTTCAATGGTTTATCGAGAATTATTGAAAAAGTCGCCCAATGTCTGGTCATTCCCCTTGTCATTCGTTATGAATTTCTAGGTAAATTTAAGCCGCAAATATTTGTTAAAATCGGTGAGCCAAAACTGATATTTGTTGACCTCAATTTCAATGCAAAAGATTTAACCGAAAGATTAACAATATATTTAACGAGAACTCTGGACGAATTAAAAAAAGATGTATTGAATCATAATACCGAAAGATACAAATCAATTATTTGAAAATATTATAAAATTAACTTTCAAATGTCATTGCCTTTTGCGCCAATTATCGAAACTCCCATTTTGCAAGAACTCTCAGTTCTCGGTGGCACGGACGATGTTCGTTTTCTTTATGATAGACTTATTTCCTATTTCCCTACGTTATCAGACGCAGAAATTTCAGCCATAAAATTCGGTGAGCATAAAGGGTGGAAAAAGGCAGTTCAAAAAGCCGGAAAAAAGCTTGCTGAAAATAATTTAATCAGTCGTCAAAGAGGCATTTGGAAATTAACCGAAAAAGGCAAATCTGTGGTCGAAGCGGAAACCACCGGAATTATTTTAACAAAGGTTCGAGATGAATCACTTTCACATCAAGATATTCAAAAAATGATTGTTAAAATCGGCGAAATTCTTGGTTTTTACGCGGAACCTGAATTTCAATTTTTTGATGTTGTTTGGCGTGAAACCCATAAGCATCGCCGGCTTTCACACGTATTTGAAGTTCAAAGTAAGGGCAATATTGATTCGGCTTTTGCCAAACTTAAACGTGCTCACGATGAACACCGTTCAAAAGTCTTCTTAATTCTCGCCAGCGAGCGAGACACAAAACGCGCGATTAGATCGTTAAATCAGGAATTTCGTGAACTTGAATATGTTTTGACGATTCTTAGTTTTGTTGAACTGCGCAAAATATACGAAAATTTATCTTCAATCGCCGATTTTTTGCCGAATTTTCTCCGCGCTTAATTTTTTCTCGGTAAATACTGTAAAATAAAATTGCTTTACTAAAAATCAATTTATATAGGAGACAAGATGAATTATCCCCTAAGTTTAAGTTTTAAATTATTGGCACTTGCCAGTCAAATATACGTCCGTGATGCCAATGGTAATCTGCTGGGTTACGTCAAGCAAAAAATGTTTAAGTTAAAAGACGACATCAATGTTTTTGCGGATGAAAAGCAAACCCAGCTTCTTTTTAACATTAAAGCCGACAAAATGATTGACTGGTCGGCAAATTTCAGTTTTACCGATGCCCGCGGTAACTTTCTCGGTTCCATCAAGCGGCAGGGTATGCGTTCAATCTGGAAAGCTAGCTACGATATTTTCGACTCAAATGGCAATCAAGTGATGAAAATTCACGAAGAAAACGGTTGGATCAAAGTCGGCGATGCTCTTTTTGGAGAATTACCGCTGGTCGGAATCCTGTCGGGTTATGTTTTTAATCCGGCTTATATTGTCGAAAGAACAAATGGGACGCCCATCGCAAGATTAAAAAAACAACCTGCGTTTTTTGAAGGAAAGTTTTTGCTTGAAAA
>JBDTZT010000279.1:0-5786 GCA_040005005.1 Actinomycetota bacterium | reverse complement strand
TGTTTGTCGCAGTCTGACCGCCGACAAATTTTCAACACTCGATCTGCTGACTGCCTTGACGGATAAATCAATCATTTCCGCGGGCGAAACCAAGACGGAAATGCGTTACTTCATTCTTGAAACTCTGCGGCAGTTCGCGGCGGAAAAAAGATTGCAGCGCGATGAAGATGAAACGATTCGCGCTGCCCATTTCGAGTATTTTCTGGAGCTTGCGGAACGAACCGGGAACGAAGTTTCCCAACCCGACAAGCAGATAACATCTGAACTTTTGACAAATGAAATTGATAATCTTCGTCTCGCGCTCGAATACGGCGCGGCTGAAAATCCACCCGCTTTTTTAAGATTTTGCAATGCATTGTGGCAATTCTGGCAATCATCCGGCAGGCTCGAAGAAGGTCGCCGAAACTTTGAAAACGCGCTTGCGAAAAACGGCGACGCGCCCGCCGAATCGCGCGTCAAAACCCTGCAAAGACTCGGCGGGTTAATGGTTTTGCAATGCGATTACGCGGGCGCGGCGCGAATTTATGAAGACGGTTTAAGGCTCGCCCGCGATTCGAAAAATAAATTTTATGAAGCGCGGATTCTCGCCAATTACGGTTTTACGCTGGTCAATTTAAACGAGTTCGTCCGTGCCGAAACTTTGCTCGGTGAAGGTTTAGAAATTTTCCACCGGTTAAAGGACGAAAAAGGCATCGCGCAGATATTGAACGGTCTCGGTTCGCTCGCTTTTTACCGCAATGATTTCGGCGCAGCATCAGCATTTTACGCCGAATCTCTGGAAACTTACCGGCGGATTGAGCATCAGCTCAATATCATCGGGCTTTTACAAAATCTCGGCACGACCGAACACTTGCGGAGAAATTTGGATGAGGCGGAAAATTATCTGCGTGAGGCAATTCAAATAGCCGAAAAACTGGGCGAACGCCGCTGGCTCAATCAAACGCGGCACGTTTTGGGCTATGTCTGCAATGACAAAAAAGATTACGCGCAGGCTTTGAAATTTTTCACGGAAGCCTTGACGCTCGATGAGGAAATCGGCGGCAAAAACAATGCCGCGCACGTTTTTGAAGGAATCAGCTGCGCCGCCGCCGCGCGAAAAGATTATTTTCGCGCCTTAAAACTCGCTTCTGTCGCCGACCATCTGCGCGAAGAAATCAAAGTTCCGCGCGGAGAAACCCTGCAAAAATATTTTGAAAGTTATTGGAATTCAGCCCGCCAAGCCGTCAATCCCGAAGATGCTGCCCGCGCCGTGGCGGAAGCCCGCGCGATGTCGTTTGACGAAGCAATCGAATACGCCCTGCACTCAGGATAAAGCTCGCCGCACAACAAATCCGCCAAAACCTTTGCCGTTCCGCCGAACATCTCAGCATCCATTTCCTTTCATAATTTTTAAGCAAATATTTTTCCTTTTTCAAAAAAAATTTTGCTTTGAAGAATCTTTGAAGAATTTTTGAAGAATCGTTTGTCAAACTGTTTCACGATATATAAAAAAACTGAAATGTTTTTAAAGCGAGGCGTAAAAAAGATTGAAATCAACGAAAAAAATACAAAATTTGGAATCGGCAGAGCAAAAAGCGTTTGGCATCGAGTTGGAATGCGCGGCGCAAGCGGTTCTGCCCGGCTGCGTCGTTGGCGCGAAAGTAAAAGTAAAAGCCGGATTGGAAGCGATCAGCGTGAGCGGCGTTTTTATTGATTTGTACGATTCCGAAGAAATCGCTTTAAAGAATATTTCAAACAATCCGTGGGCGCCGCTTGCGTTCACCTATCGGGCGATGAACGAATCGTTTCGCGTCGCGCCTTCGTTTCAACTGGGGGCGAACGAAACGAAAACTTTAGAAGGCAAATTTCGTCTGCCGATCAATTTTCAGCCGACGTTTGCCGGACAATTCGCCCGACACGACTGGCAAATTCGCGCTCGCGTCGAAACGACGAGCGGCGACGCTGATTCGGGGTTTCAAAAGTTTATTATCGGCGCGGGATTTTGAGTTTGGAGTTAACAAAGAGGAGAAATTAAATATGAAAAATCGAAAATTAGCAAGTGTTTTATTAATCCTGGTTTTGGGCGTCGCCGCTTTTGCCGCCGACTTGAAAAACGGAGACTCGGTGAAATATGAAATCAGGATTTACAAAGACGGCGGGCGCGTCGAGACGACGATTGACGGCGGCACGACCATTTCTGGCATTTGCGACGAATGCGAAATCGAAGTCGTCGGCGTCGGCAAAATCAAGGCGAGCGGCGCGGAAGTCTGGACGATCAAAGACGGCAAACTAAACAAGGAGTAACGCGCAACGAAAGCGCAAAAGTTAAAAAAGGAGAAATATTTATGAAAGGAATGAGGATTTTAATGCTCGGAATTGCCGCGTTTTTTCTCGTAATTTCGATACTCGGAAGCGCGATTTTGGCGTGGCGCGACTTCCGCGACGCGGGTGCGGTTGGCGACGCTTACGCGCAGGCACAAAAGGAATTGAAAATCGCCGGATTGAACGACGCGCAGTCGAAAAAAGCTCTCGACGATCAATTGTCGGCGATTGGAGCGAAAAATCTGCCGGGCGAAAAGGATTTGCGAACGGGCGGAATGTTTGCCGTTTTGACGCTCGTTTTCGCGCTCTCGGTTTTGATTTTAATGTTCGTCACGCAGCGCGGTGTTTTGTTCAAAGTCGCGGGCGCGCTCGTCGTTCTATCAATCGTGATGATTTTAATGAATCCGCAATATGAAACCGGGCTGGCAGGCGCGGCTTCGGCGCGAAACGTCGCCATCGTCGTCGGCCTTCTGACGATCATCGGCGCACTGCTGGCAATTTTCGCAGGCAGAATGCGCCGTTCGATTGACGTCGCAACAGTTTGAAAATTAATTTCAAAAGGGAGAAAAAAAAGATGAAAAATTCTACAAATAATATCAATAAATTACTGTTCGGAGTTCTTTTTAGCGCGATTTTGATCGCACCGCACGCGGCGAACGCGCAGTTCGGGAAATTAAAAGACAAAATTAAAAAAACGGTCACGACTTCGACCGATGGAGCGCAGACGACGATGGATAATTCAAGCAATTCAAACGTGCAAAACCGCGATGTCGAGGAAACAGTTGAGAACGCATATGTTTATTATCTCACGCAGATTGAGCAATTCGACGCGCGAATTTACAGTGTCGAACAGGTAAAACGCGAAGCAAAAGAACACGCTGCGAAACTCGAAGCCGCGCTCAAAGCCAATCCGTCGTATCGAAATCGCAAAATCGGAACGTATCTCCGCAACGAAACAATCGAAATGACCGCCGGAGAATTAGTTGATAAACTCAATCGCGCCGAGGAAATTATCAGCGGCAACAAAGCCGACCAACAGGCGCAGAATATGAGTTATTTCGTGCAGGGTGACGTTGACGATTGGAAAAATCGAATGAACCGGCTCGAAGACAAAGACGGATTTATTTTGATCGCCAATCACGAATACAAACTCGTTTTCGACCGCGCCGCCGGCGAACGAGAAGAACTCGCCAAATACTCAAAAGGCAACGGCGGCAATCCTCTACCCGCCTCAGTAATTGTTCCGCTGCACAATCAAATTGACGAGCTTTTAGCGAAAATGAATTCGCTCGCTCCCGGATATTCATTTAGCGGCGGCGCAAAACCGGTCGAAGCGAACATCGCCGGATACGTAAAAAATCAGGCGGCGGGAAATATTCCGGGCGCGACGCTTTTGAAAACCGCCTGGCTACCGGGCGATTGGATTATTGACAAAAACGATCTCGGCATTCCGACAATGCGAAGCCGTCCGGGAACGGCTTTATACCGCGTCCCGAATCAGAAATTCTGCGTCGAGCAGCATTTCTTTTACGAAGAAAAATACGCGGGCGGCAGTTACCAGCGGGCTTCGGACGTGAATTTTTCAGATTTACGGTTTGTGAAATGTCAGTAAATTAACTTCGTCTAGGCAATGAATAAAGCCGTAAAACTTATATCTATTTTAATTATCGCCGGCGCTTGTTTTACTTCCTGCGCGCAAACATCCGCCGGGCGAAAAAGTTTATCGCCCGGCGAGCGAATCGGCGATGGTTTGAATCCTGTTGAGATAAATGAGAAATACGGTTTTATCAATACTGAAGGGCAACTCGTCATTCCTGCACAGTATGATGAAGTCAAATATTTTTCGGAAGGCAAAGCGGTTTTCGGAATTGACCAACCCGACAGAACATCGCTTTACGGATTTATTAACACGGAAGGAAAAGTTGTCATCGAACCCGTGTTCAGTTCAGCCGAATCTTTTTCGGACGGTCGAGCGGTTGTCAGTTTGCCGGCTGATCGAACCGGAAGTTACGGGTACATTGACGAAACGGGAAAGTTGATAATTCCACCGACATTTTCCTATGCCGAATCGTTTCGGAATGACGCGGCGCGAATCGAAGTTTATTCCCGGGAAACAGGCAAAAGTTTCGGCTACATCGGCAAAACGGGACAATTCCTGATCGAAACGCGTTTTTCGTCCGCCGAAAGTTTTTCTGAAAATTTAGCTGCTGTCCAACTCAATGGTCGTTGGTTCTTTGTCAACAAAAAAGGCGAGCGGCTAAATTCCGCAGATTTCAAATACGCGGATTCGTTTGCAGAAAAACTTGCCCCCGTCTGCATAGTCAATGAAAACGGAGAAGATCGTTGGGGTTATATTGACGAAAACGGTCGCTTTTCGATTCCGCCGCAGTTCGAACACGCCGCATCTTTCCGCGAAGGTCTGGCGGTCGCCGCAATAAACGGCAAATATGGTTTTATAGACAAATCCGGTCAATTCGTCATTCCGCCGAAATTCATTGCTCTCGACACTTTTTTCAGCGAAGGACTAGCAAGCGTCCGACTGCTTGACGGCGCTCCGAACGCTTACGGATTTATTGACCAGAACGGCAAAGTCGTCATCAACGCCGAGTTCAGCAGTGCGTTGAATTTTATCAACGGGTTGGCGCGCGTGGAAATTTATCAGGGTCAGCGAGGCGAAATGCTCGTTTATCGAATGGCTTATATCAATCATTTCGGCAGGCGCGTCTGGACTGGCGAAGAATTCAAGCGGCGCGTTGGCGGCAATTAGGAGATTTGTGTATGACGAGGAGGAGTTTTACCGCATTTTTAACCATCGCGCTGTTTGTTTCTACTGAAGCGGCCGCAGCAGTCGCGCAGAAACGGTCGTCGCCGCCGGAGGCTGCGGAGATAACCGAGATTTCGCTGTCATACGCGGGCAGTCATTTCGCCGCGTCGAGCGGCTTTACGCTCATTCTGCGAAAAGACGGCACGGCAGCTTTTGAGGGCGCGAAAAATTCTTCGCGCGAGGGCGATTTCGTCGGCACGTTTGATAAAAAAGAATTTGCGAAACTGGCGAAATTCATCGTCGCGCAAGAGTTTTTCGCACTTGAAAATGATTACATCGAAAATATTCAGGACGGCGGAATGACCACGACACGCGTTTGTTTCGCTGGCGGCGAAAAAACGGTTAGAAATAACAGTTGGAGAAAATCTCAGAGCGCAGATAATCGCCTGCCCGATATCGAAAACGCCGTTTCCGCCATTGATAGCAGGCTTTTGATTCGTTGGAAAAAGCTAAAAAAATGAATTTATATTTCGACCGGCGAGCCGATTCAAAATTAATGAGCGAGAAACCATATTTTTCAGCGGATAACCAATGGAACGAAGCGGTTTCGCTTTTTCGGGCTGAGATGAATTTTTTCGATGAGGTTCAGCTCGGCGACGCTTGGTTTTTTGGGCCGATTGTTCGCCCGCACCGGTTATTCATTACGGGCGACGCGGTAATC
>JBDTZT010000278.1:0-5804 GCA_040005005.1 Actinomycetota bacterium | reverse complement strand
AACGCTACACGACGAGCAGCGAGGCTTTTCGTGAATATCTAAAAGGTCGTTATTATTGGAACAAGCGCGACGTGGAAAATTTTTACAAAGCCGTCGCGCATTTCAAAAAAGCGATTGATCTCGATCCGATTTACGCGCTTGCTTATACGGGACTTGCCGATACCTACAATATGCTGCCGATGTGGGGCGAGATGTCGCCGAAGGAAGGCTATGTTCTCGCAAAAGCGGCGGCGCTAAAAGCTCTGGAAATTGATGACCGCATCGCCGAAGCGCACGCTTCGCTCGGCTACACAAAATATCTTTTCGATTGGGATTGGACGAGTGTGGAAAATGCCTACCGCCGTGCTCTGGAATTAAATCCGAACTGCGTCGCCGCCCATTATTGGTATGCCAAATTTTTTGTGTCTTTAAAGCGTTTTGACCAAGCTCATGAGCAAATGCAGTTCGCTTATGAGCTTGACCCGCTTTCGCCGATGGTCGCCTCATCCGTTATCGCCGTCTATCTCTACTCGCGCCGTTACGACAAAGCAATCGAAAAATATAATAAATTGTTGGAAACAACCGCAAACTTTGTTCCGGCTTTAATCGGCTTGGGCATTGCTTACGCGCAAAAAGGAATGGAGCGCAAAGCAATAGACGCCCATCAATCGGCAGTCAAACATTCCGCCGGAAATCTCGTTATCGTCGGTGTTCTCGCCGGAACTCAGGCATTATTCGGGAATCGAAAAAATGCTTTGGAAACGATTGAAAAATTGAAGGCAGAGCAAGCCCGATACAGTTTTCTAGCTCATACGATAGCGATGATATATGCCCAACTCGAAGATATGGACGAGGCTTTAGAGTGGCTTGAAAAGGCTTTTGAGGAGCGCGTCAGCCACTTGGCAGATTTGCTGATTGAACCCGAATTCGACAACCTGCGGGATGACCCGCGCTTTAATAATTTACTGCGTCGTATCGGTCTATAGCAATTCTCCTTAATGGAGAGCAGAAAGAACCGGGGGAGACGTTAGCTTAAGAAATCTGTTTTTACAATTTCGCCTAATACGCGGTTGCGCAAAAGACTTACTGCGTGAAAAACACTTTTCGCGCCAACGCCGGATACCCTTTTGCCGGAAACACTCTGAACGACGTTCTGGGAATTTCTTCGGTGCGCGGATATGTCTTCACAGGCAGCGTGTCGTATGTCAGGAAAATCAGTGAAAAACTCCAACTCGGCGGCGAATTAGCGGGCGCTGTCACGAATAACTTCATCGGATTTTCAAAGGCTTTTCAATCTACTTGTAACTAATTAAACAATAAGGATTTGGCGGAACATAATACTTTAATTAAAGTGATATTATGTTTCATGTATTGATTTCAAATTTCAAATTTCAATTTCAGATATTTAAATTTACAAAGGACAAAGGACAAAGGACAAGCAGTTTATTTTAATGAATTCAGACGTTTTAATCATCGGCGCCGGCGTCATCGGTTTGGCGATTGCCCGCGAACTTTATAAAAAAGGTGTTCGGAAGATTACTATTTTAGAACGCGGTCGCGTTGGCAAAGAAGCCTCGTACGCGGCGGCGGGAATGCTCGCGCCGCACGCTGAAACCGAAAAACTTGATAATTTTTACTATTTTTGCGACGAATCGAACAAACTTTATCCGCAATTTGCCGAAGAACTTTTTACCGAAACCGACGTTGACATTGAACTCGACAAAAACGGAACGCTTTATCTCGCTTTTACCGAAACGGATGTGCAGGAAATTCGCCGTCGTTTTGAGTGGCAAAAAAGTGCGGGTTTGCAGGTTGAGCATCTGACGGCGCAGGAAACGCGCCAGACGGAAGCGTTTATTTCGCCCGACGTTTTGGAAAGTTTATTTTTTCCGAACGATTGGCAGGTCGAAAACCGCAAACTTATTCACGCTCTGCAAAAATTCGCCGAATTGAACAACCTCGAAATCCGCGAAAACACGGAAATTACCAATCTTTTAACTGAAAATAATAAAATTACGGGAGCGGAAACCGTCGCCGAAAAGTTTTTCGCCGGAAAAGTAATTATTACCGCCGGCGCGTGGACTTCGTTAATTAAAACGGACAATTTTGCAATGCCGGAGATTAAACCGATTCGCGGACAAATGATTGTCTTGCACACCGCGAAACGCCTTTTTCAAAAAGTGATTTACAGCCCGAGAGGTTATCTCGTGCCGCGTTTTGACGGCAGAATTTTAGCCGGCGCGACGGTCGAAGATGTCGGTTTTGATGGAAATACCACGGACAGCGGAATCGCGGTTTTGCGGGAAAACGCTTTGGAAATCGCCCCAAGTCTGGTGAATTTGGAAATTGCGGAAAAATGGGCGGGCCTTCGCCCGTTAGCGGCAGACGGTTTGCCGATTTTGGGCAAATTTGCGGAAAGCGAAAATCTGTTTATCGCCACGGCGCATTATCGCAACGGAATTTTGCTGGCGCCGCTGACGGCACAGATTTTGGCAAATAAAATCGCTGAAAACAAAGATTCGGATTATCTGAAAATTTTCAGTCCCGAAAGATTTCAGCCAAACAGTTGGCGAAGTTTGAATATTTCGGTTTAATTCTTTAATTTAGTTTTTTATAACATTTTCTCGCCAAGGCGCCAAGGCGCAAGTTTTTATGCGTAGTTTAATAATTTTTACATTGCTTTTTTGTGCTGTTGCCGTCGGCTTTGCTCAATCAGGGCGAACCAATCCGAAAAATCCTGACGACCAAACACCGATGCTCAAAGAACTTTCCGCCGAACAGCTTTTCAACGAAGCGAACGCTTACGCGAAAACGAAATTTGCCGAATTTCAGGCAAAAAAAATTCCTTACAGCGAAAATCTTCGACTGCAAATCATTCAGGAACAAAAACAATTGGCGGCGAAAAATGCGGCGGCGCTTTTAGTCCGAAATAATTTAGCGGGCGAAGATTTTTATTTTCTCGGAATGCTTCACTGGATTGCCGAGAATAACGACGGCGCGGGCGAAGCGTTGAAAAAATTTCTGTCAACAGAAAATCCTGCCGCCGAAAAAGCTCAAACGGCGCGTTCCGTCGCAGTCATTCTCGCGGCGCGAAAAAAGAATTTTGAGGAAGCCGAAAAGCTTTTAATCGAATATCTGAACACAAATCCGACTAAACCGCATGAACGAATGCGAATGGAAAGCGAATTAGCGGCCAATTACCGCACCGAAAAAAATCTTTTAAAGGCTGCCGCCCACGCCGAAGAAGCCTATCGCGCCACCAAAGCATTATTTCAGGACGCGGCTTCACGTGCCGCCGGTTTGAATGATTTGCTTGAAACAGGTTTGACTGTTTTTGAAATTTACCGCGATGACGCAAAAATCGAGAAAGCCGATAAATCATTGGAAGATTTACAAAAAACAGCGGCATTTGTCGAATCTACAAGCATCTATTTTGTCGCCGTCAACGAAAGAATAAAATACCTGGTTGAAACCGGACGCAAACCTTCGGCGATGCAGTTTTATCAAGACGTACTGGCGCGGTCAGTCAAAGATTTCCCGTCAAAAGCGTCACAGGACGATATTTTGCGCCGTTTGAAAAGACGCGAAAAACAATATCAAATACTCGGTGAATCGGCGCCCGAACTCGTGAGTGTTGACCGTTGGTTTCCGGGTGAAACAAAAAAACTTGGTGATTTGCGCGGAAAAGTCATACTTTTGGATTTTTGGGCGACGTGGTGCGGTCCGTGCATCGCAGCCTTTCCTTCGCTGATTGAATGGAATCAGAAATTTGAAAAAGACGGACTCGTAATTTTAGGCGTGACCAGGTATTACGGCGAAGCCGAAGGCGTGAAGGTCACGGATACGGCAGAAATCGAATTTTTACAGCAATTCAAAAAATCGAACGATCTGGCGTATGATTTTGTCGTCGGAAAAGACCTTTCCAATCAGATTACTTATGGCGCAATGGCACTGCCGACCACCGTTATTATTGACCGCAAAGGCGTAATTCGATACATTGAAACCGGCACCGGCAGAGAAGACGAAATTTTAAAGACGATTGAAAAACTTTTAGCGGAGAAATAATGTAGTAAATCGTTAATCGTCAATAGACAGTTTGAGAAAATCGAATAATTCTATTTACGACTGACAATTAGCGGTTCACCATTTAAATGGCTCAAAAACTTCAAAAATTAAAAGCGCAGAATTTATACGACAGCATTGCCGACGTTCACAATTTGGCGTTAAAAATCAACGGTTATCGGCAATCGGTCGAAAAATTTCTAAAATCGCTTGATTTAAAGATAGATGAAAACTCATTGGTTTTGGATGCCGGAAGCGGCACGGGAATCATCACGCTCGGTTTTCACAGCGCGGGTTTTCGACCGCGAAAAACCATCGCGCTTGATTTGTCTTTTAATTCGCTGAAAGTTTCGCGTGAACAATTTGAAAAAGACAAAAAAACCGATGTCAAAAACATCGCGGCGGTGCAGGGTAATATTCTAAAATTGCCGTTTGCCGACGAAACTTTCGATTTGGTTTTTGCCTGCGGTGTTTTGGAATATGTGCCGCTCGATGAAGGTTTAAAGGAAATGTCGCGGGTTTTGAAAACCGGTGCGAAGCTGGTTTTTATTCCCGTCAAGCCGTCGTTTGTCGGCTCGGTTTTGGAGTTTTTATATAAATTTAAAACTCATCCGATAAAAAACGTCAGGCGATTTTCACAGCAATATTTTAACATTATCGGCCGACATAAATTTCCGATTACCGAACCGATCAGCTGGTCGAAAACGATTTTCTTGTTGGAAAAAAAGTAATTTTTTAGTCCACGCGCACACGCGAAATGCACGAAAAATTAGCACCAATAATTTTTCTTATTTTTCGTGTGTGCGCGTGGGCAAATGTTATGAAGAAACCTTTAATCATCGCGCATCGCGGAGCCAGCGCCCTCGCGCCCGAAAACACTTTGGCGGCTTTCAGCAAAGCGATTGCTGACGGCGCGGACGGCATCGAATTTGACGTTCGATTGGCAAAAGACGAGGTCGTTGTTTTTCACGACGCAACCTTGGGGCGTTTGACCGCCAAGAAAAATCTCGTTTCAAGTCTGACTGGCGCAGAATTACAGAAAATTGATGTCGGTTCGTGGTTTAATAAGCGCAAAACAAATCAATCAACCGCTAATTTTGCGGGCGAAACGATTCCGACTCTTAAACAAACTCTGGAGTTTCTGAAAGATTTCAATGGTTTAATTTATATTGAACTGAAATGCCGTGAAGCGGAAATCGAAAAACTTTCAAAAGCCGTCTGCAAAGCGATCTCCGATTCGCCGTTGTTTCTGCAAGTTATTGTCAAAAGTTTTCGGCTCGAAGTCATTCCGCACATTCGCCGCACTTGTCCGAAAGTCAAAACCGCCGTCCTCTTTGCGCCGAAAATTATGACGATTCTGCGCAAGGAAAAACGTCTTGTGAACATCGCTCACGAACTCGGCGCGGATATGATTTCGGTGCATTTTTCGCTCGCCACGCGCAAATTGATGAAAAAAGCCGAAAAGAAAAATCTGCCAGTGACAATTTGGACGGCGGACAATCCGCGCTGGATAAAACGTGCTTTGGATTTGGGACTTTTCGCCGTCATCACCAACAATCCGGCACAACTTTTAGCCAAAAGAGCCGCGATTTTAGCAAAGACTTAAATCATTTCACGGACAAACCTCTTTTTTTCCGGTTTCAATTTTGCACGAACTGAAACAAAGGCTAAAATTATCGTGTCATAACCGCAAATTTTTAGGAAATCTTTATAAAAATGAAATTTTACAGTGATGTTTTAGAAGTTATCGGCAATACGCCGCT